>CANJRV010000035.1 GCA_947476825.1 Bacteroidota bacterium
AATACACGTTTACCTCATGGATTTGAATGATGAAATGAAAACTATGATGATGAACATTGAGAATCATACCAATCATATCAATCAAAAAAATCATAGTTCAGACTATTTCAATTTCAAGAATATTATGTCTGAATCACGGATGAAGAGGATGAATGGATTGCACAGATGCAACGAAATTGAATACACGTTTACCTCATGGATTTGAATGATGAAATGAAAACTATGATGATGAACATTGAGAATCATACCAATCATATCAATCAAAAAAATCATAGTTCAGACAATTGGACAACTAGACGCTCTATCATGGAAACTGCTGCCGTGTGAGGGATAGAAGCGGAAATCCTTTTTTTCTTTTTCAGAAAAAAAGATTGCAGCGTATAGCCCGACCCGAAGGGACACACCTCATTGTAAATTCCAAAGGGGAAAATTCCAAATTCCAAAGGTCGAATCCTAAATTCGAAATTCTAAAGCCCCCATTTTCAAATTTTCAAATTGCAGAATTTTCAAATTGCCAACTTCTAATTACTAACTACTAAATACTTGCTAAAATTTTTCCTAAAAGTAAATTAGTATGAATACATTTGTGTGTAATAAAAACCGTTATCGTCCATGAAAGAATTTTTCACCTTTACCAAAGGTCAACATCGAGCCCTTATTGTTTTATTGATTTTGATTTTTCTTGCTAGCATTTTCTATTTTTCTATTCCTAGTTTGTTTTCTCAAAAACAAATGTTGCCAAATGGGGAATTGGAAAAATGGATGGCGCAAATAGAAGTGGATTCGAACTTTTACGAAAATTCAACACATTCGCATGGAGATGTACGACCATCAAAACTTAATCCTTTTCCTTTTGATCCCAATACCTTGGATGAAAAAGGGTTTAAGAAATTAGGTCTGAGAGATAAATTGATTGCAACTCTTTTAAATTATAGAAACAAAGGCGGTAAATTTTATAACAAAGAAAGTCTGCGAAGAATCTATGGATTGCAAGCTGATGAGTACAGTCAATTAGAATCCTTTATTGTTATTGAAAACAACAATGCGTATGCAAAATCGAAACCTGCCATACACGTTGAACTCAATACAGCGGATACGGCTTTGTTGGTTCAACTGCGCATGATAGGTAGTAAATTGGCGATGCGAATCGTGGAATATCGAGAGCGTTTGGGTGGTTTTGTACATGTCAATCAATTAAAAGAAGTGTATGGGATTTCGCCTGAAACCTTTGCTATCATTGTGCCGAATTGTAGGGTGCAAGTACATCGAACAAAGAAAATTAACTTGCAAACTGCTACTTATTCTGAACTGAATGCGCATCCCTATTTGCATGGTGAAATAGCCACTGCTATTGCTGACTTTCGAAAAAGCAAACATTATCAGATTGACAATTTGGAAGAGTTAAAGGGAATTCCATTGATAAATGAAGAAATTTTTCGTAAAATTGTACCTTATTTATCACTTCAATAAACACCTTTCAACAATATGAATTTTGCACCCACTGAAATGCAGACGCAAATAGCGGACATGATTAAAGAATTTGCAGACAAAAATATTCGCCCTAAAATGATGGAGTGGGATGAGAGTCAAGAATTTCCGATAGAGGTTTTTCGTAAGCTTGGAGAACTTGGTTTGATGGGCGTTTTAATACCTACTGAATTAGGTGGATCCGGACTTACGTATTTTGAATACATTACGGTTGTTACTGAAATTGCGAAAGTTTGCGGTTCCATTGGATTGTCTGTTGCGGCACATAATTCACTTTGCACCAATCATATTTATAAATTTGGTAGTGAAGAAATGAAGAAAAAATATATTCCCAAATTGGCGACAGGCGAATGGATTGGAGCTTGGGGATTAACTGAAGCGAATACTGGTTCGGATGCTGGTAACATGAAATGTACTGCAACTCGTGATGGCGATAATTGGGTTATCAACGGAACAAAAAACTGGATTACACATGGTAAATCTGGTGATGTGGCCGTAGTGCTTTGTAGAACTGGTGAGCCTCGCGCAAAAAATAATATTACTGCCTTTGCCATTGAAAAAGGAACACCAGGATTTACTGCTGGAAAGAAAGAAAATAAATTGGGCATGCGTGCTTCTGAAACTTGTGAATTGATTTTTGATAATTGCATTATATCGGATGCACAACGTATGGGTGAAGTAGGTGATGGCTTTAAACAGTCCATGAAAATATTGGATGGCGGACGTATTTCTATAGCGTCATTAGCATTAGGTATTGCAAAAGGTGCTTTTGAAGCTTCTGTAAAATATGCCAAAGAGCGTGAACAATTTGATCAACCGATTGCCAATTTTCAAGCCATACAATGGAAACTTGCCGACATGGCAACGCAAATTGAAGCAGCTGAATTATTAATTTATCAAGCTGCGGATAAACTGATGCGTGGTGAACCAATGACGAAAGAAAGTGCCATGGCAAAATACTATGCGTCTGAGGTGTCGGTGAGAGTAGCAACGGATGCCGTTCAGATATTTGGAGGCTATGGTTATACCAAAGATTTTCCAGTTGAAAAATATTATAGAGATAGTAAATTATGTACTATTGGCGAAGGCACTTCAGAAGTACAGAAGCTGGTTATTTCTAGAGCTATACTAACAAACTAGAGGACAAATTTCAAAATTCCAAAATTCCAAATTCTTAATTTCGAATTCCAAAATCTTTAAATTTCAAAATCTTCAAATTTTTAAATTTAGCATTATTGACCAACTAAGGTTCTGGATTTTTCGTCCTTGGCGCTGAATGATGTAAATTCTAAAAGGTGAAATTGCAATTAGTAAAATTCCAAAATCTAATTATAGAATTTTCAAATTTTCAAATTGCCGAATTTTCAAATTTTCAAATCTTCAAATTGTAGAACCATGAAATTAAAAAAGCTACCCCTCACTTATTCTTTAGTCGCCTTATTAATGGGCTATTTTATTTTTTCATCCTATAGCGGTGGAATATCTGGACAAAGTACTGCTGGTTGCGGTGGTACTGGATGCCATACAAGTACATCTACTGGAGGGACTTCTATGACTTTGACAGGCGTACCGCCAAATGGATGGGTTGCAGGAGCTACTTATAATCTGACTTTGGGTTTGACAAATATGACGCAAGTTGCTGCAGGATTTGATTTGACTTGTAGTGCGGGTACACTTAGTGCACCAAGCACAGGTACACAACTAAATGGTAATACAGAAATTCGTCATAATACACCGCAATCATTAATTTCAGGAACAACTGCGTGGACTTTTAGTTGGACAGCCCCAGCAGCTGGTAGCTTAGCGGTTACTTTTAATGTAGCTGGTAATGCGGTTAATTTAAATGGACTGTCATCAGGGGATTCGTATGCAACAACTGTGTTAACGTATGCTGCTGCAAGTACAGCAACTGCGCCAACCGTGACTTTGACGAGTGTTAATGCTATCAATTCCGGTGGTGCGACTGTAAATGGAACTGTGAATGCGCATGGGGCTAGTACAACAGTAACAGTTGAATATGGATTGACTACATCTTATGGTTCTTCCATGAATGCAACGCCAAATACAGTAACAGGTAACACCGCAACTGCTGTAAGTGCTGTTATTACTGGATTAGCGCCTACTACTTTATATCACTGCAGAATTAAAGCAGTGAATTCGGTGAATACAACGTATAGTGCAGATAGTACATTTACTACTTTGTCTACTGCGCCATTGCCACTAGCGCCAACGATTACAGGGGTTTCGGCAACGGCAATTACCACCAATACTGCTACTATCAATGCAACTGTAAATGCAAACAACGCCTCTACTAATATACTGGTTGAATATGGTCTAACAGCAGCTTATGGTTCTACGAAAATAACAACACCTGCAACAACTACTGGGAATATAGGATCAGCCGTAACAGCTGGATTGACCTTGTTGACACCAGCAACTGTCTATCATTATAGAGTGAGAGCAATCAATAGCGTGGATACAACATTTAGTACAGATATGGTTTTTACAACAATGCCTACAAGCATTCAAGATATTGCTTCTTCTCCGTATACTATTTTTCCAAATCCATCGATTGATAATTTGATTTTAAAATCGGATAATGCCATTACGCATATTGAAGCAAAAATTGTGAATGTGCTTGGTTCAATTATTCCTGTAAACGTAGAGTATATGGGCAATACAGGGTACAAAATAAATACACAATCGGTAGTTGCCGGGAATTATATTTTATACTTAGATATCAATCATACCAAATATTATTATCCATTTACGAAGAAATAAATTACTGATCTTATATGAAAAGGCTGTCTATTTTAGGCAGCCTTTTTACATTTTATACCGATGTGAAATAATGGATAGGGCATCCATTATTCAATCGGCATAATTCCATCTAAGATTTCTAAATAGACCTATGGTCTATTTTCTAAATCAAGATGGTATTATTTGGTTGCTACACAGACATTTATTTTATATTTACAAAAATTAATGAAATGAAAAAACTCCTTTGCGCATTCTTCGTATTTTCTAGTTTTTTATCCTTAGCTGGTGTGCACGATTTTTCTATTGCAAACAGCTTTAGCCCAGCGAAGAAAAAGGAAAGTAAGATAGATAAAACAAGGATATTGCTTGGTCCAGGACTTGGATTTGGTGCAGCTTCTAGGGCGTTTTCGATCAACTTGGCACCGTCTGTTGCGTATGCCTTTACGGATAATTTTAATGTTGGCGCAACCTTGGGATTTAATTATTATCAACAGGCATTTGATTATCAAAACTTATTGACTTTAGAAAAAGAAACCTATAAGTATAAATTGCCCGCTTATTCATTTTCTGTTTTTGCACGTTATCTAATTGGCGATATGTTTATTATTGGATTTGAGCCAGAATTGAATAATACCAAACTCATTGCTGACCCAGAATACAATTTGAATACTGGAAAATTGCAAGATGTTTCCAGAAGAATATTTGTTCCTTCGGTCTTGGTAAGTGGTGGCCTAATCCAAAAGATGAGTGACCTATCTTATTATTATGTGATGATAGGTTATGATTTGGTGCAAAACCCGAATGCACGGTATTATCAAACACTCGATTACCGTGTTGGGATTATGGTGCAGTTATGGCAGTAGTGGGGAGACGAGAAATTTAAATTAATCACTAGATGTTGACTTTTACGAAAGAACAAATAAAAGAAATTGCAGACCAGTTGGACTGTGGATTTAAAGTGTTTTACCACAAAGAAACAGGAGAGCTTCTGGTTTTGCCAGACACGGATAGAGATTTCGGCATGGACACAGAAGATTGGCAAGAAGATCTGGACAAGCTGGAAGAAAATTTCATGGATTATCAAGAAATTCATGCAATGGAGTCGAGAGATTCTTTTAGAGTAATGGCTGATTTTGCAGAACAACTTGCAGATGAAAAACTACAATCAAAACTTATTCATGCACTGAATAATAAAAAACCATTTAGCGGATTTAAGTTCGTAATAGACAATGAAGATGAACAGCGACAAAGTTGGTTCGACTTTAAAAATAAGCGCTATATAGAATGGACTGAAGAGCAGTTAAATTTATACAATTCTCGTTCCTAAACTTTATCTTTGGCGCATGTCTAAAAAATATAGCCAAACCAAAGCCTTGATGGCTCTTACAAAAGGCAGTTTGCTGTCGATGTTTAAAAGTCCATCAGCTATTTTTTTTAGTATTGCATTTCCACTTATTTTCATTGTTGCATTTGGATTAATCAGCAATGGTGGTTATAAAGTAGATATTGCTTTTGATGCGAAATGCGATACAACAAATTATATTTACACCACCCTTAATCGCATTCCCGTTATGCATGTGATGACTTTCGACGATTCTACAAAAATGAAAGAAGAGTTTAATAAAGGAAAAATTGCTGCGATTTTAAACATTCAATTAATCAGCGAAAAAGAACCACCTTATTATTCCATCGAGTTTAAAACAAATGCAGCTGCAGGTAATGGAATTAATGTGGCAAAATCAGTATTGAATGGGGTTTTGGATACTTTAAACAAAGTTACTTTTCCAGAGAACAAAACGATTGCCACTATTAAAACACCACCTAGTTTAGCTGGAAGAGAATATCGTTATCTTGATTTTTTTCTACCCGGCATGCTAGGGTTTTCTTTATTGTCTGCGGGCATTTTTGGAACAGCCTTCCTGTTTTTTACACTACGACAAACCTTGGTACTCAAGCGATTTTTTGCCACGCCTGTCAAGCGAATTAATATTATTTTGTCTCAAGGCTTCTCTAGACTCATTTTACAATTAATGTCGGCTTCTATCATTATTGGTGTTGGCCATTTTGCGTTTGGATTTACATTGGTACACGGATTCAGTACTTTTTTACAAATGATTTTATTGTCTGCTTACGGACTTATTTTGTTTCTTGGCATGGGTTTTATCATCAGTAGTTTGGCAAAAAATGACGCCATGATTCCACCTTTGGCAAATATGATTACCATGCCACAACTATTGCTATCAGGCGTTTTCCTTGGAGTGAGTAATTTTCCAACTTGGTTACAGCCATTTTGCAAAGTATTGCCATTGACGCAACTCAACAATGCCATGCGCTCTGTTGCATTTGAAGGGAATTCCTTGTGGAATTGCGGACAAGCTATTGGCATATTAACTATATGGATAGTTGTTGTTTATGCCTTAGCCATTAAGTTTTTTAGATGGGAATAATAAAATAGTTAGAGGACTGAAACCAGCTTTATGCATTTTGATTAATCAATGCGCGCAAACTGAATTTCTTCTTTTTTTCAACTGGCATAATTCCATCTGGAGAAAGGATTTGATAAATTTTGCCCCAACCCAAAAAGCCACCTACGTTTCTATCGTCGATAAATATGTCCGCTCTAATTTTTCGTGGTGTTTCTGCATTAAATTCCTCTTCCGGATAATTTTTATTTACCGCATAGAATTCTATTCCGTGTTGTCTACAGAATTCTACTGCTTCCAATAGCGGATTACCTGAACGGAATGTCCAAAGAATCAGTCTATGTCTATCTTGTTGTAACATTTTTAATGTCTCAAACGCAAATATCATGGGCTTTCCAATACTTGGGTAGTTTTCTTCAACGATAGTTCCATCAAAATCTACAGCGATGGTTAAAGGGTCTCGAATCATTTGTAATAAAATTTGGTATGGAGAAAAAAAACGTCGCAAAATACAATAAAAAGAATTGAAAAACTAGTTCAAATGAATATTTACTACTAATGTAGAATTTTCAAAAAAAAGAAAATAATTAGAACTATATTTGGAACGTATATTAAACAATAATGAATGAATTCTAATTGTATCTTTTGAGGATATAAATGGTATTTTATTTATTTACTGAGATTGTTGCATTCATGATAAGCCATAGACAAACCCTTGAAAATACGGACCCAATCAATTGGTATGTTTTATACACACGACCCAGAGCGGAAAAGAAGGTTTTTGGTAAATTAGAGAGCCTAGGTTTTGAAGTATATCTCCCATTAATTCCGAGTATTCGAGTGTGGAGTGATAGAAAAAGAAAGGTTCATATTCCATTAATTCCAGGTTTTATTTTCATCCATACACAAATAAATGCATTGTTGCCAGTGTTGCAATGTGCAGGTGTAGTGCGGGTTTTATGTCACTTAGGCAAGCCAGCAAAGGTTCGTCTTTGTGAAATTGATAATTTGAAAATACTGATGAAAGACCCTTCAGTGGTTAGTGTGACCACAATGAAAATGCTAGAAGAAGGAGAAGAAATAGAAGTAATACGAGGTCCATTTATTGGACTAACTGGCTATTGTATTCGATATCAAGGAAAACATAGAGTCGTCGTAAAAATAGAATCTTTAGGTAGTATAGTAGAGGTGAATATACCTTTATCGTTTTTGGAAAAAAGACAAATGAGTATCGCATAATACTTGTTTGTGTTCCATGATGGAGTGCCCATGTTGGTCAAAAGATGTGACTGACGATGGCGAAGCCATGTGAAGGCGGGAAGGAATTAATGATTTTTTCTAAAACAATAAAAACAAACAATGAATAAAAAAGTACGCATCGGATCATGGATAACCTTGAACCACATGGCTATTGCTGAAATTATGGCAACGGCTGGCTTCGAATGGTTATGTATAGATATAGAACATAGTGTGATCGATTACTATGCTTTGCAAGTGATGATTTCTACCATTCAAAGTAAAGGTGTAAAGGCATTTGTGCGAGTTGGAGGTAATGATGCGATTATTTTGAAACGAGTTTTAGATGCAGGTGTGGATGGCATTATTTGCCCTATGGTGAATTCAAAAGAAGAAGCTGAACAATTGGTCGCCAATTGTAAATACCCGCCACAAGGCACTCGTGGTGTGGGTTTGGCACGTGCACAACATTATGGATTAGATCAAGGATTTGAAAAATATAAAACCGATAAGGCAAACCAAGTTGAAATCATAGCACAGATTGAGTATATCAAAGCCATTCAAAATTTGGATAATATTTTATCTGTTGAAGGCCTTGATGGTACATTTATTGGACCTTATGATTTGTCGGGTTCGATTGGTAAACCAGGTTTGTATGATGAGGCAGATGTGCAAGCACTGATAGCAACCTACGAACAAAAAGCAAAAGAGGTGGACAAATGGATGGGCTTTCATGTGATTCAACCACAACATCAATTAATTGCAGAAAAAATGGCAAAAGGATATAATTTTATAGCCTTTAGTATAGACACTTTATTTTTAGGGATGTCTTGTAGAAATGAACTTCAAAAATTAAATATACAATGAATATAATAGGCATCATTCCAGCTCGAATGGCATCTTCGAGATTCCCCAATAAACCAATGAAATTGATTCATGGTATTCCCATGGTAGGTCATTGTTTTTTCAGAAGTAAAATGAGTACACTTTTATCTGAAGTGTATGTAGCGACTTGCGATGAAGAAGTGTATGATTATATTGTTGGGAAAGGCGGTAAAAGTGTAATGACGGCAAACACGCATGAACGTGCGTCAGACAGAGCCGCGGAAGCGATTTTGAAAATAGAAAAAGAAACAGGAAAGAAGGTCGATATTGTAGTGATGATACAAGGTGATGAACCTATGATAGTTCCATCTATGATTGATGAAGCGGTGAAACCATTATTGGAAAACCCAAACATAAAGATTACAAACTTGGTCGCAGATATTGAAACGATAGAAGAATTTGAAGATCCGAATGAAGTGAAAGTGGTTATGGATAATAAGATGAATGCGATTTATTTTTCTCGTGAACCAATTCCTTCACGAAGAAAAGGTGTGTTGGATGTACCCATGAAAAAACAAGTGTGTATCATTCCATTTCAAAGAGATTTTTTATTAGAATATAACGACATGGAACAAACACCTTTGGAAATTATCGAATCTGTCGACATGATGCGATTACTCGAAAATGGTATTCCTGTGAAGATGGTGCCTACACAAGTAAAAACAAAAGCAGTAGACACCTTGGAGGATTTGTTGTTGGTTGAAAAATTAATGCAAGACGATAAATTGATGTCATCTTATTCTTAAAAAAATCATGTACGACATTTTAGTTACATCCACATCCTTCATAGATACACCTGGTAAACACCAGGAAATGCTTGCTAGCAAAGACTTACGACTGCATTACGCTAGAGGTCCTTTGACGGAAAATGAAATGCTTGCACAAATTGCACAATACGATGCATTGCTTTGTGGCGATGATGCACTCACTGAAAATGTGATTCGCTTGGGTAAAGAAAATAGATTGATTTGTATTTCAAAGTATGGTGTTGGGTTAGATAAAATCGATTTGCAAGCCGCAAAAAAATATAATATTCCAGTAACCAATTGTCCGGGGGTAAATCAAGTTTCGGTTGCCGAACATTTCTTTGGTCTATTACTTTGTTTCCTGCGAAATATTCATTTAGAATTCAATGAAGTACAAGGAAAAGGCACTTGGAAACGAATGGCTGGTCATGAAATATTTGGTAAAAAAATGTTGATCATGGGCCTAGGTCGTATTGGCTCCGAAATCGCGAAACGTGCTTCCGCATTCGGTTTGGAACTGTATGCTTATGATCAAGTGTTGTCGAAGGAAACGATGGAAGCTTATTCCATTCAATCTGTTACAAACTTGGAAGATGTCATTTCAGAAATAGATATTATCAGTTTGAATTTACCTTTAACCGATTATACAAAGTATATCATTTCTGCAAGTTTAATACAACAAGCAAAAAAAAATCTAGTCATCGTGAATACAGCAAGAGGTGAATTGGTGGATCAAGATGCGATCATTGAGGCATTAACTTCTGAAAAAATTGCGGGCTATATTACCGATGTTTTGGATATAGAACCTATGCCTGAAAATCATCCGCTCAGAAAATTATCTAAGGTACTTATTTCTCCACATATTGGTTCGCGTACATTGGATAGTGTACAGAGGCAAGGTGTGATGGCAGTAGAAAATCTATTCAATAGTCTTAAATTATAAACGTATGCAGGTATTGGTCATTGGGGGAGCTGGTTTTTTAGGTAGTCATGTTGTGGATGAATTAATTCACCAAGGGCATGATACCAGTGTGTTTGATCAGCAGGATATAACATCGCCTCACGAAAAAATAGTTAGGCTGTATAAAAGTAGCATGGCGGATAAAGCAGCATTGGAAGAAGCCATTCGAGGCAAAGACGCTATATTTATTTTTGCTGGTATTGCAGATATTAAAGAGGCACATGATAATCCATTTGAAACCATACAAACCAATGTGCTTTACCTCACTTCTATTTTAGAATTATGTGTGAAGCATCAAATTAAACGAGTGATTTATGCCAGCACAATTTATGTGTATAGCAATATGGGCTCCTTTTATAAAGCCTCTAAGCAATGCGCAGAAATCATTATTGAATCCTTTTTTGAAGAATATAATTTAGCTTATTCCGTGTTGCGATATGGCTCCTTGTATGGACCTCGAGCCAATCATTTTAATTTTATTCACAATGCAATTAAAGAGGCATTGCAAACAAAAAAAATTACACGCAAAGGCGATGGATTGGAAATGAGAGATTATATACATGTTGTAGATGCGGCAGTGGCTACTGTGAATCAACTACATGCTACTGCGCCGAATGAGTATGTGATGATTACTGGTAATCAAACCATGTTGGTAAAAGATGTGCTGATGATGATACGCGAGATTTTAGAAAATCAAGTAGACATCATTTTTGAAGAAGGCGAATTGGATGGGCATTATATGTTGACCCCTTATTATTTTAAACCTAAGGTTGCAAAGAAAATCGTATTGCCAGCTTATCATGATTTAGGGCAAGGTATTTTGCAATGTATACATGAAGTGTACCAAGAAATAAAAAAAGAAGAGCCGAAGTCGTAGTGGAAATTCAAGTGAAAGGATTGAGTTGGGTGGTCAAGAAATCCCCTGAAATATTGGCGGATGAATTGGTTCGAGAAGAGATGACGTCAAAACCAGATTTGCAACATTTAGTTTTACCCGGTGGAAAATCCGTTCTGCCATTGTATAATGCCATTGAACAACAAATCACTTCTTTTCCAAAAGCTATATTTTATTTGACGGACGAACGGATGGTTCCTATTGATAATCCAAATTCGAATGAAGGGCAAATCAAAAATAATTTTCCTGGATTATATAAAAATTGGATAGGGTTTCAGGAGGCAAATTTTGAAGAGAAAATTCAACAAATGCAAACTACAGATTATACATGTATTATTGGTGTTGGCTTAGATGGACATTTCGCTTCTTTATTTCCAAATGATGTAGATTTTTTGGAAAATAATTATATACATACCTTTAGTTTGCCACAAGAAAATTATGCCAGAAAATCTTTGGGATTCCCTTTTTTTATGGGGGCGCAAAAAATCATTCTTTGGTTGTTGGGAAAGGAAAAAGGAAGTATTGCACAATATTTTAAACAAGAAAATAGAACCATACCAATCATTCGATTGTGGCAATCTGCTCAAGCTCAAAATAAGCAATTGGCCATTTATTGCGATGAGGATTTTTACACTTCATTTTATGCTGAATATCATGCAACAGTATAAAGGAATCATATTCGATTTTGATGGTGTCATCTTGGATTCCGTGGATGTGAAAACAAAAGCATTCGCTGCTATGTATGCATCTTATGGAGAAGATATTGTACAGCAAGTTGTTCAATATCATCTAGCGCACGGTGGCATTAGTCGCTTCGAAAAATTCAAATATTATAGCAATCATCTTTTACATGAATCATTGAGCGATGAAGCTTCCGTAAAATTGGGAGAGCAATTCAATCAGTTGGTTTTTGATAAAGTAATAGTAGCAGATTTTATTCCAGGTGCAATGTCCTTTTTAGAAAAAGTGCAACAGCAATTGCCTTTATTTATTTGTACGGGAACACCTGAAACAGAAATAAATTTAATTTTAAAAGCAAGGAAATTAGATTCCTATTTTACCAAAGTATATGGTTCGCCTAAGAAGAAAAAAGAGATTATTGCGGAGATAAAAAGTCTACTGAATTGTTCTTCTCAGGAGCTTCTTTATTTTGGCGATGCAATGACGGATTATGAAGCGGCTATGCATCATCAAATTGATTTTATAGGCGTAGTAAATTTCGATAATCCATTTCCAAAAGATACGAAAGTGATACACGCTTTCGATGAAATAGAGGCATGAGTAACAAGAAGAAATATGCCTTTTTAATAAACCATGGTGTGGAAGTTCGCCATTTTATCTTGAGTGGTTTATTGCAGCAAGTACAAGCCGCCAATGATGCATGTATATTGGTTCGTCAAGAAATTGATTCTCCTGCATTGAAAGAATATATTAGCCAATATCATGTAGAAGCGGTGCGACTTCCTTTCTCGTCAAGCCTCAAAAAAAGACATCGTTTAGAAGCTTATATCACAGCCATACGAAAAGCAAGAAAGCGTGTAAAGGGTCTTGGGAATTTTCATAATTTTCAAAAAGAAAATAGAGGAATTTCCATGAGGGATAGAATACTAAGTTTTCCATTATTCGTAAAGCTTTCTATGAATGTTGGTATCAAAAAATTACAACAACATTATACACAAAGAGAAGTAGTTGATTTTCTACAACAACAGCGTATCACAGACTTGGTATTATTAGAATACAATAGTCCATTATTATTGCTGTTTGGGTTTTCTGCAAATCATGCCAATATAAAAGTGCATGTGGTGATGAATACATTGAAAACTTTTTTCGTGAATGATTTTATCCCATTTTCCTTGCACCGATTTTATGCTTGGAATATGGAGCAAACCAAATTATTTCAACAAAGCAATCCATATCAAAATAAGGAAAGTATAGTTTGTGGTGGGAATCCCTATTATGCATTTTTCGTCAATTCCATGTTTGATACAGAAGTGGAAAATGTACAGTTGAAATATCCTGCATTACAAGGAAAAAAATGGATAGTATATTCCTTGATTTATGAAAAAATGTTTGCGCATGAATATGCTTTGCTGGAAATTTTGAACAATACAATAACCGAATTATTTGCAAAAGAGAATAGACCCTGTTTGCTCATACGTCGTAATCCATTTGAGGAGAAGAGTGAGTTGATTGAAAAATTAGCTCGATTAGAAAATGTAGTAATTGCCGATCATCTTTGGGAAAGAGATAGCGAAAAAGAGTGGTCGATACAATATGTGCAAGGCGAAAAAGAATGGAAATTATTTTTGCAACAAGCCGCTCTTTGCATGAATATCCCTTCCATGGCGGGTTACGAAGCAATTATTTCTGGAACACCTGTGTTAAATATTGGTTTTGATGCTGATGGGAACCCATCTGTGGAACTAGAACATTTTACAAAAGCACCTTTCATGAAGGATGTGAATCAAAGTGAATTTATTCAAGTTTGTACTACTACAGACATGTTGAAAAAGGAATTACCCGTTTGGTTAAATAAAAAAAATGAACAAAGGAAAGCGTATATTCGTTCCTCCTTAGATTTTATTTTATTTGACTGTAAAGAATTTTTATTACATTGAGGTTTGATTTTAAACTATAATTCAATTTAATTGCATCGATCAAATCCACATATCATTCAATTGCCCAAGATTATTGACCCACGTGGGAATTTGTCTTTTATAGAAGAAGAAAATCATATCCCTTTTACTATTGCACGAACCTATTGGATTTATGATGTGCCTGGGGGTGAAATTCGTGGTGGTCATGCCTACAAAGAATTACAAGAGTTTGTTATTGCTTTGAGTGGAAGCTTTGATGTGATTCTTCATGATGGGAAGGAAGAAATTAAATATCATTTGAATAGATCCTACAATGGATTATTTGTCCCTAAAATGTATTGGCGAAGTATAGAAAATTTTTCTACAAATAGCGTTGCCTTGGTATTGGCTGATGATGTGTATAATGTAGATGAATATATTCGTGATTTCGAAGAGTTCAAAAAAATGAGAAATTCATGATGAAGTATACTGCATTCGATTGTCATATTTTGCATCTCCCGGTCATCCATAATCGGGCAGGAAATATTACACCCGTTGAAAATTCAATTACCCTTCCATTCGATATCAAAAGAGTATATTATTTATATGATATTCCTGGTGGCGAGACGAGAGGGGCGCATGGGCACAAAAACTTGGAGTCGCTGATAGTGGCTGTGAGCGGTAGTTTTGACGTTACGATTGATGATGGTAAAAATAAAAAACGAATACACTTGAATCGCCCTTATTTAGGTTTAAATCTGAAGCCTGGTATGTGGAGAGATATTTCCAATTTTTCGAGCGGTGCTATTTGCTTAGTATTAGCTGATCAAAAGTATGATGAGACAGACTATATCCGTTCATACGAAGATTTTTTAAACTATAGACAACATGGCTAAAATACATCCACTGGCAGATGTAAAAAGTAGGGATATTGGAGATGCTACGCAGATATGGCAGTTTTGTGTTGTTTTGCCGAATGCGAAAATTGGAAATAATTGCAATATCAATTGTCATGTGTTGATAGAGAATGAAGTCGTTATTGGCGATCATGTAACCATCAAACCAGGCGTCCAAATATGGGATGGTATTTCTATTGAGGACCATGTTTTCATAGGTCCGAATGTTACTTTTACGAATGACTTATTTCCACGTTCAAAAAATCCAAATTGGGAATTGAAAAAAACATGGATAAAAAAAGGAGCATCCATAGGTGCGAATGCAACTATTTTGGCTGGTATTGTGATCGGCGAAAATGCGATGATTGGTGCTGGTAGTGTAGTGACAAAAGATGTTTTACCGAATACGATTTGCTATGGCAATCCAGCGAAGGAAATCAGAAAAATAAAAGATAATGATTAAGTTTTTAGACTTACAAAAAATAAATCTACAATATCAAGAAGAGATTGAAGCGAGTTTAATACGCGTTTTCAGAAGTGGCTGGTACTTGCAAGGTGAGGAAGTTCGTCAATTTGAAAAGAACTTTTCTAATTATATCGGCTCTCCACTTGCCATTGGTGTGGCGAATGGAATGGATGCATTGCGTTTGATTTTAAGAGCCTATATGGAATTGGGTTTCATGCAAGAAGGGGATGAAATAATAGTTCCAGCAAATACATATATCGCTTCTGTACTCGCTATTACAGACAATCGTTTGGTGCCTGTATTAGTCGAACCATGTTTAGAAAATTACAACATGAATTTGTCTTTGGTGGAAGAAAAAATTACAGCCAAAACGAAAGCAATTATGTTGGTTCATTTGTATGGACAAGTTTCATTTTCTACAGAAATTGTTTCTTTAGCAAAAAAATTTCAACTGCAAATTATTGAAGACAATGCCCAAGCCATTGGTGCCATGTGTAATGGAATTAAAACAGGAAACTTAGCGGACGCCGCTGGTTATAGTTTTTATCCAGGAAAAAATTTAGGTGCGCTTGGTGATGGTGGTGCCATTACTTGTAAGGACGATGCATTGGCGATGAAGATAAGGTCTTTGGCTAATTATGGATCGTCTCAAAAATATGTCCATGTTTGTAAAGGATGGAATAGTCGATTAGATGAAATACAAGCCGCTATTTTAGATGTAAAATTAAAATACATTGAAACAGAGAATGCCAAAAGAAGAATCATAGCCAAACGATATTGTACAGAAATTAAAAACGACAAAATTATCTTGCCTACTTTTCCTGAACTAGAGAAAGAACATGTATGGCATTTGTTTGTGGTTCGCACTGCTAATCGATTGGATCTACAATCTTACTTGCTTGCCAATGGCATTCAAACTTTAATACATTATCCAATACCAATTCATCATCAGGAGGCTTATGCAGAATTGAAAAATTTGCAATTGCCTATTTGTGAAAAAATCCATGATGAAGTACTGAGCATTCCTATAAGTTCGGTGCTGGAGGATACAGAAATTGAACAAATCATTCATTGCTTAAATGCATATTAAAAAATAATTTATAGTTTTCATGAAGGAAAAGGTGGAGCATTGGGACATGATTATTGAAGGGAAAACTTCCCTCTTTAGTTTGCAATTTAAAGACGTTTGGCGCTACCGCGATTTGCTGATGATGTTTGTAAAAAGAGATTTTATTTCTTTTTATAAGCAAACGATTTTAGGACCAATTTGGTTTTTTGTGCAACCAATTTTTACAACCATTGTATTTTCCTTTGTCTTCGGAAAGCTTGCAGGCATAAGCACAGACGGACTTCCCCAATATCTTTTTTACTTGTCGGGCATTACAGCTTGGAATTATTTTGCCGACTGCATTACCAAAACGAGCACCGTATTTCGTGATAATGCAAATATTTTTGGGAAGGTTTATTTTCCGCGATTAATCATGCCTTTGAGTATCATCACGAGTAACCTTATACGTTTCGGTGTTCAATTTGCTTTGTTTTTAATTATGCTATTTTATTTTAACATGAAAGGTGAAGATGTGCATGTAACATCAGCTGCTTTGTTATTCCCCTACTTAATTTTATTAATGGCATTATTAGGTCTTGGCGTTGGACTTATTATTTCTGCGTTGACCACCAAGTATAGAGATTTAAGTTTTTTAGTAAGCTTTGGTGTTCAATTATTGATGTACGGTACAACTATTATTTATCCCTTACATTCCGCACCAAGACAGTATCGTTATTTATTGGAATTAAATCCGATGACTTTCATTATCGAAATGTTTAGATATGCATTTTTAGGAAGAGGAGAACACTCTGTTCATGGTATTATTTATGCCACTAGTGTATCCGTTATTTTGTTCATATTGGGCGTGGTCATTTTTAATAAGACAGAGAAGAACTTTGTAGATACGATTTAAAGAAGGATGAGTCAATTAGCAATTCAAGTACAAAATTTATCTAAGTTTTACCAGCTCGGGCAAATCGGTACAGGAACTATTTCCAGAGATTTTGAGCGTTTTTTTGCCACTAAAATATTAGGCAAGGAAGATCCATTTCATAAAATTGGACAAACGAATGATAGAACCACGAAAGGCTCCAGTGATATTGTTTGGAGTTTGAAGGATATAAGTTTCGATATACAACAAGGAGATGCAGTAGGTATCATTGGTCGTAATGGTGCAGGTAAAAGTACTTTGTTGAAAATTCTTAGTAGAGTTACTTCACCAAGTAAAGGCGTTATAAAAATCAAGGGCCGAATAGCTTCCTTATTGGAAGTGGGTACTGGGTTTCATCCAGAATTGAGTGGTCGTGAAAATATCTATTTGAATGGTGCTATTTTGGGTATGCGAAAAAAAGAAATCAAAAGGAAGTTCGATGAGATCGTTGATTTCTCTGGTGTTGAACGATATATAGATACGCCGGTCAAACGGTATTCATCAGGAATGTATGTGCGATTGGCATTTGCTGTAGCGGCACATTTGGAAAGTGAAATTTTAATTGTCGATGAAGTATTGTCTGTTGGTGATGCAGAATTTCAAAAAAAATGTTTGGGCAAAATGAATGATGTGAGTAGGGGCGAAGGGAGAACCGTATTGTTTGTAAGTCATAATATTGGTGCAGTGAGAACATTGTGTCAGCAAGGAATGTATCTTAAGAATGGGCAATTGGAATATGCTGGATTAATTGAAGATACAGTTACGAAATATTTAATAGACACTTCTGGCAGAGGAGGTGTTCCTATTCGAAATCGCGCAGATAGAATTGGGAATGGACAAATTAGAATGGATGAAATCATTTTTATTAATCGACAGGGTTTAGCAACGGAAGAAATTTTAAGTGGTGATTATTTGCGAATTGAATTTCAATTTCAAAAGGAGTTGAATGTTCCAATACATGATATGATAATTGCTTGTAGTTTTTCAGATCAATACGACAATAAAGTGGTTAGCTGGGTTTCAGATGAAATGCCACATCAGTTTAGAGAGAAGGAGCGCAATTATTTTACATTGGAAATTCCAAATTTTAATCTGCGACCAAGCACCTATAATTTTTCTTATCAAATTTCTCGTAAAACTACCGCTCCAGAAGACTTCTGTGATGTTTTAAATAATGTGGCAACTATACAAGTATTGGCATCTGACTTTTTTTATAGTGGAAAAAATATAAGATCCGCAAATTCAGCTTTACTTTATGCTACGTTTCAATAGTTTGATTAATCATGAATTTTCATTTCTTTATTGATGATAAATTTATTGATGATTTTATTCAAGAAGCAGATGCTGTTTCTACAAATAATGTATACGTCTTTACATTTGATAAACCGGCAAAATACGTCAAGTCGAATCGAGGAATTTATGCAAACTATCATTCGGAGGCTTTGGATGCCATACTCCAAACTATACAAGCGAGTGACCGTGTTTTTATACATTGGTATCACCAAAAGGTGCATGAAATATTACAATTCATTCCAGCGGAAACTTCGGTATACGCTATGTTTTGGGGTGGTGACTTTTTAGAATATCCTTTGCGGTGCGGGGCAAAAACACATCTAAGTTCATTCTTATTCGATGCGAAAAGTTATGCAGTTTATAAAAAGCAATATGCGGAATATATTTGGTATCAATTAAGAAAAGTAGTTAGACAAGAATACAAAGAAGGAGCTTGGAAGAATATTTTGCTATTGCCATTCAAATTAAAATCAAAGTTTTATCCAGTATTGGCTGGTCCAAATTATCGAAAAATAAAAAGGGAAAGAGAGCAATTTTTGCAAAGAGTGCATGCCATTTGCCATTGGAATCGCCATGATATACAATTGCTAGAAACATTATATGGTGTCCAATTGAATCATCAATATTTCATCTATGCAACAGGTGAATTATTGCGAGCAAAAGAAACGCAAAAGTTCAATGAAAATAAAAAAGTTGTGATTTGGGTAGGCAATTCAGATACCTTGACCAATAATCATTTAGAAGCATTTGATGTTCTTTCGTCTTTTAAACAAGAAAATATTAAAGTCATTTGTCCATTAAATTATGGCAACAAAACTTATGCTAATCTAATAGATAAGAAAGGCAAGGAAGTCTTTGGTGATCGCTTTGTTGGGCTTTTAGATTTTATAAAACGGGAATCGTATTTTCAATTAATGGATAGTGTTGACATTTGTTTGATGTATCATAATCGTTCGCAAGCAGGAGGAAATATTTTTGCCTTTTTGCAGAAAGGGAAGAAAGTATATTTGAAAGCAAACTCTACTATTTATTTATTGTTGAAAGAATTAGGGTTTCATATCTTTTCTGAATTGGAATTAGCAAAGCAATCATATGCACAATTTATTGAACCACTTTCAGTAGCGCAAATTGAACAGAATATTGCATTATTAGAGACCCATTTGTATGGTCGGGCCATAAGGAAGAAATGGCTTACAGAATTGTTGAACTAAAAACGGAATGAGAATTTTTCAAACCATACATAAGTATCCGCCACATATTCCAATCTTTGAAAAGAAGTATGGGATTACGGATAGCTCGGGACATAGTTTTGCCCAATTGCAACAATTGATTATTCAAAACGGGTATGCTTCCTCTTATATTTTATTGCCAGCAATAGAAGGCAAAACAGATGAAGTTTTTTTTACGATTTGGAATTATGAACGCATGCAATATGCTTGGGCAAAGGAGCATGGCATGACTACTGCGGATTTGGGTGAAATAAAACGAGCGCAAATTGAATGGTACAATCCAGATGTGTTTTATGATTTTTCGGCAATGAAGGATATAGATTTTTTGACTAAATTTCCTATCGATAAAAAAATAATAAAAGTATGTTGGTATGGTATCATTCGCGATGAACCTTGGCTGTTTCCAGAATATAATATCCGAATTACTTTGCACAAACCTTATGTGAAGCAATGGCAAAACAAAGGATATATTGCCCATGAAATGCAGCCTGCTTTTGTAGACAATTGGAAACAATACAATACAGATAAAAAAGAAATCGATATACTTTTTTACGGACAATATTTGTATAAAGAGTTTAGTAATCGAAGTTATTTTATGGAGAAATTATTAGAGGTTTCTACACAAAAAACATCCTTGAATATTGAGGTGCATTTGCAAATGCCGAATCCAACTTTGGTGCCGCGGAAATGGATGGACATTAGCTTGCCTTTTTTGAAAAAGAAATTCCCATCGGATAGGGTACAAGAGTTGGCGATGCCTCCTTTGTATGGAGAAGATTTATATGAGACTATCGGTAAATCGAAATTTGTGTTGAATGCGTATACCAATTATAATAAAGAGTATAAATCGAATATGCGACTCTTTGAATCATTAGGATGTGGTAGTTTATTGATTTCAGAAAATGGGAATTATCCGAAAGGGTTTTCTGCAAATGAAAATTTTATTCCCTACGATTTATCCGAATCAAAAAGGCTATTTTCTAACTTGGAGAGTATCGTATCGAATTATTCTTCACTTGCGCAGACTATGCAACCACATATTGCAAGTGTTCAACATACTTATTCTAAAGTTGCGCAATTAGAGGATTTTAAGAGAATTGTGGAGGGGGTTTAGTGTAAGCAATTATGGCTTTGTAACTTGAATTTAAAAAATAATAGTTTCGGTAGTGACATCAACCGATAGGGAAGCAAAATAAGCAATGGGAGAATTCCAAATCATATCTGACAACCTACTTAAAAGTTTTGGCGAAAGGGTTAGAGCATCGGTAAAAAAATGTTTTCAAGCATTGGATTCAAGAGATCTTACAATCGATGATTTTAAAAATTATATGCTTGCAGGTGCTGTGGCATCTTCGCAAATTGAAGGAAGCACTTTAGATCTCAACAGCTTTTACCAAAGCAAACAAAACAAGACAAATAAAAAGGAGGTAAAGGAAATTGAAAACCTATTGACCGCCTATGAGTACGCAAAGAGTTATCGACTTTCGCAAGCTGGATTATTGATTTGTCATGAAACGCTTACTGCGACATTTAGCAATATTACGAAGAGCCAAAAAGGGAAATACAGGAGAATAATGGTTGGAATAAGGGGATGGAGTGGTTTAGTTTATTTAGCTGTTGAACCGCAATTTGTTCAACAGGAAATGAATAAATTGTTTATGGATATTGACTTATTACTAAAGCAAAAACTTACCCTAAAGGAGACACTTTATTATGGTTCGTACATACATTTTGTGTTTGCAAAAATCCATCCCTTTGCTGACGGAAATGGCAGGGCCGCTCGACTGCTTGAAAAGTGGTTTATGGCTGAAGTATTAGGAGAAGGAGTTTGGGGAATACCAAGTGAAAAATATTATTACGACAACAGACATGAATATTATAACTCCATAAACATTGGTGTAAACTATTATGAATCGTTGGAACGCTTAGATCAACTGTTGCCCTTTTTAATATTGCTTCCCAAAGCAGTTTGTTATAAGCCAATTGATTAATGGGATTTATTATCACAAATTTTGGGAAGAGACATTTTAAAAAATAATAGTTTCGGTTGGTGGGATACTTACTGATAAAGAAAATGCTTCGACTGTTTTTTATTTTCATTCTTTCTCAATGTAATGCCTGTTATGGTCAGGAATTGAATATAGATACTTTATTCAAAAAGTTTCGATTCGATATTCAAATTGAAAAAGAACATCTAGGTAATGTTGTATTTGATGAGGATACTAAAATATCTTTTTATACGCTAGTCAATAATTCTTCTATAGAAAATCTTATACAATTTCTAAATGACTCAAATGCAAGAGTCCGCTCAAAGATGTTCGCCGCATTAGTTTTTAAAGGAGCAGACGATAGAATATTGAAAGAAGTTTTAGAACTTCATAAACATGATACTTCGAAATTTATGAGAACAGGCGGCTGTGTTAGTAGTTCTTGGACAGTAATCGCGGATATGCAAATGGCATATAATGCAAAAATTGAAAAGAGATTACCTAAATTGGATTACAAAGCAATGATAGCCAGATTGAAAAATAAACCTCATTTCATTGTTCCTAATGTTCGTCATAGAATTATAGAAAAAGAGCAATTACTTGAAATGAATCAATTTAAATATTCCGACGATAGATTTAAATTAGTTGCTTTTTCCTTAAGTTCTGACAGCACGACCTTATACAGTTCAAGTGCGGCTTTGACAGAAGAAATGAAAGACCTGATAAGGAAATCTAAATCTGGGGATAGATTGTTTTTTGAGGATATGAAAATGAGAACTCCAGGTAAATCAATTAGAAATTTTGCTTCAATGGGATTAATTTTAATTGATAATTAGTATATCCTTTCACCATGGTTTGTGTCTTCACAGACCATACAATCATTTGGTTTGTGAAGACACAAACCATGGGGTTTTAAAATTTTCTTACGAGTATATGATTTATTAAGCAGTTTGTATTGCGGCAACGATTGAAGTGGAAATCCTTTTTGCGGCGAAGCAAGCAAAAAAATTGGAACGGATAGTCTGGATTCCGCTGCTTTAAGCGGAAACAGATTCTGACATTTATCGTCAGGACGTGTGTGCCGCCCAAATTATCCTACTGAAATTTTTAGCATTGCCCATTTTTTTGATTACCATTTCTCCTAAATATTTTTAATTTTAACCTCGCATTTTATATTATACAAGCACAATGAATAGGCAGCCATTAGTAACTATAGGTGTTATTTCTTATAACAATTCAAGGTTTGTAGTGGAAGCCTTGGACAGTATAAAAAATCAAACTTATCAGAATATACAAATCATTATCAGTGATGATTGCTCGACGGATGATTCCGTTCTGGTGATTGAAAATTGGATGAAAGAGAATAGTCATTTGAACATGGTAATATTTACAACATCAGTCAATGGTGGTGTTTGCAAGTCGCTTAATAAAATAGTTCAACATAGCCAAGGGAAATATATATCTACTATTTCTACTGATGATAAATACTTGCCCAATTTTGTACGGAATAGAGTAGAATATTTGGAACGTGCAGATGATCAAACGGGTATCTGTTATTCCAAATCGAATTTGATAGATGAACAATCGGTTTTTATCGAAGAAGAAAGTAGAGATGTTTGGTTGACAGGAAATGTATTTGAGAACCTTTGTAAAATGAGTAATTCGTTTTGCAAACCGCTCACGATGATGGTCAAAAAGGAAGTCTATTCTACCGTTGGGATATATGATGAAAATTTAATTTTTGAAGATTTAGATTTTTTATTTCGGGTTTCTAGAATCTATAAAATTGATTTTATTGATAACATAGATACAGAATATAGAATTGTGACGAATTCACTTGGGACGAAACTTCTTACAACACCTAGAGGTTTAGAAAGTTACGCCGCCGTCATCAAAAAAAATATTGGACATTCAAGCATGGGTGATTTTTATTTGGCAAAAAGGTTGAGAAAGATATCTTTGAAAAAGAAAGAAATTGGACTGTCATCTTGGTATCCAGATTTTAAATTGTCGGTCAAGTATTCTAAATCGGTGCGAGATACCTTGATTATGTGTTTGTTCTATCCGAAACATATTTTAACCAATAAGGGATAAACACATCTGTGCGCATTTTATTTATTTGTCATGAATATCCGCCTTCCAAACATGGTGGTATTGGCATTTTTGTAAAGTCAATCGCGGAAGCACTATTAACGCAAGGTTGCCAAACTGCAGTCATCGGATATGATGAAAAAGTTATGGAGGATGAATTGCAAGTCGTCAACAAAGTTGATGTGTTTCGATTGGTCAATCCGTATAAAAATAAGCATGGAATTCGAATCGGAGGATTTACATTAAACCTTTATCCTATTTTGGAGAGACGATATTTCTCAAAGAAATTAGAACAGATAATTCATACTTGGCAACCAGATTTAATTGAAGGTATAGATTGGAGCGGACCTTTATGGCACAAACCTTCTAGACCTTTATTGATTAGATTACATGGGTCGTATGCTGCAAATCAATTATATGAATCTAAGCCTGTAAGGCGTTTAATATACTACTTAGAAAAAAGGAATTTATTCTTAACCACCTTTTATTGTGGTGTTTCAAAACATATTGCAAAATGGACTCGAACGGCTTTTCATTTTAAACAAGACTTTTCAATTATTTATAATTCTGTGAATACGAAAAAATTTGCACCACTCGCAGGCATCCCCAAAAAAGATTATAGCCTTGTTTTTTTGGGGCGCATTGATGCAAGAAAAGGAATAGAAGAATTGATCAATGCCATGGCTATTTGTGTAGCAAGCAATCCGGCAATTCACTTGACTATTATTGGCAATGGGGATCCTATTTATTTGGAAAAATTGAAAAATAGGATTGATCCAACATGCAGGGAACACATTTCATTTAGTGGGTTTATTCCCAATGACGAATTGCCAAGGTATATCAATCCATTTATGCTTGGTGTGATGCCTTCTAGGGCTGAGGCTTTTGGTATAACCGCTATCGAATTAATGTCGTGTGGAATTCCAATCATTATGACCAACAAAGCAGCTGGTCCTGAAATTGTGACCGATGGTGAAGATGGGTGGTTGGTGGACCCTAGCAATGTAGAAGCATTGGCAGCGAAAATCATCGAGGCTTTTGCGGATATGGAAAGAGTACAATTATTCGGGAAAAATGCAAGACGTAAAGTGGAAAGGATATTTGCAGAAGGGCAAATGATGCAACAAAATATACAAGTCTATAAATCCATTTTAGGTCATGCTAATTGATGTTGTGATTGCCACCTATCGACGACCTGAAAAAGTAAAAGCATTGGTGGCACAATTATTAACCTGTTTGCATGCTTCCAGTACAGTCATCGTTGTTGATTCGTCGGATGAAATTAATTCTGCATTCATGGATCAGCATAGAGTGAAGTATATTCGATCTACGCATAAAAACCAACCCTATCAACGTTATGTAGGTTATCTGATTTCAAGTGCAGATGTATTACTATATTTGGACGATGATATGGAAATAATTGACTCTAATTTGATATTGCCCTTGTTTGCTCCATTTGAAACAGAAACTGATTTAGCTGGAATCGCTTTTCATTTCACGGATAAGCATGCGCATTCAAGCCTATCGAAAATGCCTAATTCGATTTTCTTCTCAAAGAAGCAGCAATTTAAAAGAGTTGTCAATTGGTTTACAGGTTACAAAATACCAGCAACAGGTAAATTGGGATTGTGCGGGATTAGAGGTCCTCAGCCAAAAGAAGGCGGAATTACTGAATGGCTAAGTGGTGGTGCATTTGCAGCGCAAAGGAAATACTTATTTAAAAATTTTAATTTTCAATTATTGGATTTGTTTGAAGAAAAAATGGGGATGGGTGAAGATGCGATAATTGGCTATGGGCTTTCTAAACAAGGTAAGTTGATCTATAGTTCAAATCTTCTTTTTTACCATAACGACCAAGAAGATAGCACATACTCCACCAATACCTTTCATTTTTCTAAACGAATTATTTTTTCCAGATTGTTTTTATCTTTAGAAAAAACAAGATTAGATGGAGAAAACTATTTTCGTGCCTGGATGCATTATTATTGGTATACAGGCTGGCGATTAATGGGCATGTTGGGTAATTATTTATGTAGACCAAATATGCAACGAAAAGAAATTTTAACTGGTACATGGATTGGATGTAAACTGGCAAGTCATTTTACATTTGATGTTGCATTATCCAGAACCCAATATTGGATGAATGAAGCTAAAAAAAATATAGGATGTTAGGAACTAGGGTCATAGATAATCAAATAAATCAACTTCGTGAAAAGTGGGTTGCAAGGTCTGTACAGAATTTGCTCAATGCATTCGTTTTCTTTCTAGCATTCCCATGCATTGATTTCCTATCAAATTCAGTAACGTTTTATATTTTTCTATTGATCATTGCAAAGGTCGGTGCTTTTTGGTCCAAGCCATATAAAGGAAAGGCTTTGTTTATTGTATTCATGGGTTCTATAATACTTTCAACCATATTGGCACCTTATGATGAAATGATTCGTTATCCTGGTTTTATGACTTCTTTTCAAATTATCACACAATATGGTTATTGGATTTTGATTGCTGCTTTTTTCGTAGTGTATAGAGATAGATATAGTGCTGTAGAAGTAAGTAAATGGTTATTCTTTGGTGTAATTTCTTCTATCATTGGGTTTTATCTTTTTGTCTATAAAATAGAAATAGGACCATTGAAAATTACTACTTTACCTACAAGAAATGGGTTTGTATTTACTTTGCTTTGTTGTATCCCCATCGCATTTAATTACTTATCTACTCGTTTTACTCGAAATTATATGTACCTATTTTTTGGTTTTTTTATTCTCGTTATGCTTTTAAGTAATGGTCGTTCTGGTGCGGTTATCATCATCATTCAAGTAATGCTCATGTCTGGTATCTTGTATCCAAGATGGTTAAAAACCATTAAGATTATTATTATACCATTGGTTATACTATTCATTACTTTACAGTCGGCATTCTTCCAGCCATTGATTAATATTTTTGCGAATAATGTGGAGTCTATTAGTCCGCGCTTCGCTGGTTTGTTGAAGTCGGAAGGCGAGGGTGATTTGGAAATGGATAAATCATGGCTTATTCGGAAATTGATGATTGACAAAAGTCAAGAAATTTTTAGTAAGTATCCTACATTAGGCATTGGAGCCAATAATTTTATTTATTACGATGCTGATTTGTATACGCTTTTTCGTTACCAAAGATTGGGAGGTGATACCAAAGATTTTTACAACAGTAGGTCGGCACATAATTCATATATTCAAATCCTAAGCGAATTTGGTATTCTTGGGTTCGTTATTTTTATACTCATTCTATTTAGGCCAATTGCCTCTTTACTTCGGGTTTTTAATGATGAAGATTTCAATATCAATAATCTGGCTTTAATTAGTTTGTTTGGAATCAGTATGCACTTCTATGCAATTTCGTCCATCACAGGGGCTATACCCTGGATGGTAATTGGTATGTCTATCGCACTAACGAAACAAAGTAAAAATCCACTTTGGAATTAGCTTTTTATTATCATACCCCAGTTGTATTGCAACAAGGTAAAATTTTGGCACCAGGTTATATTGGTGTCTTCATTGACGCTTTGGCAAACGAAGTAGAGTCATTGACTTTGTTGATGCATGAATCTATTCGTCATCAACCTATGATAGAAGACTATGCCATCAAAGCATCGAATATTCGATTCATTTCTTTAGGAAAAAATACGCCAGCTTGGTATCGGCATGTATTTCATCGACAAATTCTTAAAAACAAAATGAAGCAAATAATAGATGTAGATTTATTATTGGTTCGTTCTCCAACCCCCTTAGCTCCTTTTTTTAAAACCTATGCTGGCAATTGTAAGCCTGTATTTTTGATTGTTGGCGATTACTTAGAAAGTGTGAAGCAAATGACACCTACTACCTTGCGCGACAAAATCATTAAAAGGTATTTACAATGGAATGATGCTTTATTCAGAAAGCAAATTAGAACCACAGATATTATCGTCAATTCACCGAAGTTGTTCACTACTTATCAAGCAATTTGTAAGTCTATTCAGCAAATTAAAACAACCACTTTGTCGGCTTCTCATATTGTTGAACGTAAAGATGTTTGTCAAGGTGCTAGCATAGAATTATTGTATACTGGCCGAATAGATTTGGTGAAGGGATTGCATGAATTACTGGATGCATTTTTTATATTAGCAGAAAAGTATCCCAATATGAATTTGAATTTTGTAGGTTGGGAAGACTTTGCACACAAGCCAATTGAAAACGAATTGAAGCAAAAAGTAAAGGCAAAAAATCTAGAGTATCGTGTTGTTTTTCATGGCAAAAAATCGATTGGTGTGGAGTTGAATGCCATGTATCAACAAGCAGATTTTTATATCATTCCATCCTACCATGAAGGTTTTCCTCGAACAATTTGGGAAGCAATGGCTAATGGATTACCTGTGATTGCTACAACGGTTGGTGCAATTCCAGCTTACCTGACCCACCGTGAAAATGCCATTTTGATTGAGCCCAAACAAGTGACAGATATTGTGGATGCAGTAGAATTACTTTTGCAGGATGTGCCACTGCGACAAAGAATCATTCAAAATGCCTTTGAATTGGTAAAGGATAATACGTTGGAAAAACAAACAAAATTGCTCGTCGGAAAATTGGAATCTCTTTTGTAAGATGCAAAAAGTAATTAGAATATTAAGATATGATTGGCCTATGCATTTTATTTTATTGCTGACCAATTGGCTTCCAGATAATGTGGCTATTGTCAAGTTGCGTGGATTTTTAATTCGCCCATTTTTTAAATCGGCTGGAAAAAATTTGCAAGTTGGTAGAGATGTTACCTTTTATAATCCGTCTAAAATTACAATTGGTTCTGATGTATATATCGCCAAAGGTTGTTGGTTTTCTGGTAGCGGTGAAATAGAAATTGGGAATAAAATTTTGTTTGGTCCATATGTAGTGGTTGTTACTTCTAATCATTCTATCGCAAATAATTCCTATTATGATGGGCCGCCTATTCAAATGCAAAAAGTAATAATTCAAGATGGTTGCTGGATAGGTGCACACGCTACTATTTTGGCTGGCGTTGTGCTGGCGCAAACAACATTATTGGCTGCGAATTCTGTATTGTCAAAAAACACAGAAGTGAAATCTATTTACGGTGGCGTTCCTGCCAAGTTGATTAAATATGCCGAATAAGCAAACCCGTATACTCATTACTGGGCCTATATTTGACACGCCTTCTGGCCCTTCTGGTACGCCTGGTAAATTGTATACAAAATTGCGAGAAGAAGGTTTTGTGGTGTATAAAAAATCGAAGTATAAAAATAAAATATTACGATTCGTCGATACTTTAATTGGTGTTTTAAGTTTTCATAAATATGATATTATACTCGTTCAATGTTTCGGTCTATTCGCTTTTTACTTAGAAGATATTATATCTCGTTTTGGAAAATTATTGAATAAACCTGTCGTGTTTACTATTCGGGGTGGCGCCTTTCATGAGTTCTATGAACAGCATCCAATATGGTGCCGTCAGGTACTTTCACGAGTAACGCAAATTAATACACCGTCCTATTTTTTGCAGAAATTTTTACATGAGAAAGGACATGTAGTTGAGTATATTCCTAATTTTATTCAACTGGAAAATTTTACGTACAAACGCGAAATTGCAAACCCATATTCCTTTTTATGGGTAAGGGCATTCCACGATATTTATCATCCCGAATTGGTGATTGAATCTTTTAATGAAGTATATAAAAAATATCCGCAAGCCATTTTAACCATGATAGGACCTGATCAAGGCTTAAAGGCGAAATGCATCTCCTTAATTGAGGAATTGAACTTGACAAAATCTATTCATTTGATTGGACAAATTCCCAATAAGGAACTAGCAAATTATTTTCATACGCATGCAGTGTATACTAATACAACAAGGTATGAAAGTTTTGGAGTGGCACTCATTGAAGCAGGTTCTTGTGGCATCCCTTGTGTGTCAACAAGTGCAGGAGAAATCCCTTGGATATGGGAAGATAAAAAAAATATTTTGTTGGCAGAAAGAAATACAAGTGCGTTTTCTAATGCCATGTTATTTCTGTTAGATAATAAAGAAGCGGCAAATGAAATAGGATGGCAAGCATCTCAACATGTAAAAAAATACAATTGGGAAAATACAAAAAAATATTGGTTAGAAACTATTAAGGTATGTGTGGGATAAGTGGCATATTGCATTTTGATGTGAGTCGCAAGGTGGACGAAAATGGTTTGCTAAAGATGCGTGATTC
>CANJRV010000036.1 GCA_947476825.1 Bacteroidota bacterium
TATATCACAAGTACCCGTCAATAAATGGTATGAAATCATTGGTGAACAAACTATTGCTGATGCTATCTTGGACAGAATTATACATGATGCACATCGGATGGAATTGCAAGGGGAGTCATTACGAAAATCAAAAAGTATACAGAAAGAAAACTATTAATAACAATTAAAAAATCACCTTCGCCTTACCACAAAAAAATGACATCAAAATTAGTACCCTCTGCCAGCAAGTTTAGGTGGTCAATTGCCACCGGTCATGGGTGGTCAGTTTGCCCGGTTTATGCACATGGTTGATAAACACAATGGAGTTGGGATAGATTCTAATTTCAATAGGTTCTCTTTGTTGGTAATCCCTGTGGTAAAATGCATTTACCAAAGTTTCTTCAATGGCCTGATAAGGATAGCTGGCAATACGGATGCTCTCCCTCCGCTGAATAGAATGAGAATGAGTAGGAGAATGAGAATGAATGTTCGAATTTTCAGTATTCATTCTCATTTTCTTTTTGACTCTGTTGCTGATTGACTTCTTTTTCTCATTGACTCCACCAAGTTAGAATGTAAAATCTAATAAATTAATGCAGTAGTAATTCCATCCGCAACGCGATCAATTCTACAAGCCACTAGCACTCCATCTTTTGACATACAATAATCAACACAAATTGCTTGCTTATTTATGATGCTTGGTTTTTCAGTTAGGCAATAATGTCCAAAGAATACAGGCTTAGTATTTGCGTATCTTGGTAATGTTTGAATAGAATCTATATTCCTAGTCTTAAGTTCAACAGGACAATGCATCAATATGTCTTCGTAGGTTTTTCGTTCGTGCATTGGCATCCACCATTTTACTCTACATTGATTACGATAAATACCATACTTGTCTTGAAATGAAAGTCCATGGGGCAATGTTATTTCCTTCCCCTTTAATGTTTCTTCAATAATGTCATACACTTTTGAAGGATGAATCGCATCGGTTGCTAAGCTTAGAAATTCTGGGGTAATTCCAAAATAGTTTTCTTTAATCCATTGCATATTATCTTCATTCCAATACGCATGTACTAGACGAAAGTTATCCATCTCCAAAAACAATGGTAGTGTTTTAAACCATTCTAAAAAATATTCCCACTCCGATTTGTGATAATCGAATTGTTCTAGGGTTTTTATATGTTGACTTATTTCATTCAAGTCATGTGAACGAAAAAAGCCTTCACGTTCTGTATGCGCAGTATGAAAACAAATGGCGTTATACTCATGATTACCCATGATAGCAAAGGCTGTTCCAGCATCACACATATTCTTCACCAAATGCAAGGTCTCCCTTATTTGTGGACCACCGTCAATGAAGTCACCAACAAAAATAGCTTGTCGCTTATCAGGATGTTTATATATATTTTGATCTTTCACATAGCCCAATTTTTCAAGAAGGTTTTCAAGTTGTGCAGCGTGACCGTGTATGTCGCCTATGATGTCGTACATGAGAATGAGGAGTTTAGTATATAAAAAATTTACAAATTACAAGTTGCATTCAATCAGATTTTTTGCATCAGTTCAGTCATTTCTTCTAACCAAGTTTTTTCAAAACATCTTCGTAATGGATGATAATAACCAAATTCTGAACCTGGTTTTTTCAATCCATATTTCTGGATACAATCCAACTTATAATAAGCCATTGATGTTAGTGGAGAAATTTCATCTGCTATACCCCATGCAATAATTACTGGAATATTTTTTTGAAAATACTTTTCTAAATCTTCTTTTCTCGAATCGTGAAAAATTGAAGTTTGTAGAAATGAATCAAGTGTATTTTTTTCTTTGTGTGTCTTCAATTCCTTTAAGAACGATGTAGAACTAGGTTCACGCACATCAGACAAATTAATTATTCGTGCATTCTCAAAGCCTGTATTTTCCATAAAGGAAGCAATAACCTTAATAGTTGGGTCAGGCTCAATTGATATTTCCAACTCATGATATTCTTCCACTCGTGGTAATTCTGGTACTTCATTTTTATCTTTCTTTTTTGCAGACCCAGGGTTCATCATTATAAACATGATGTCTTTATGTTCTGAACTATTTTCCTTCTTTATAATGTCGACATATTTCCGATAGGGAAATTGATTATTCTTAACTTCTTTAATGTTGTTATAATAAAAGCAAGCAGTCAAGCAATAAGCATTTTTAAATTCTGTGTTTTTCATATTTGTATTTTTTAAAATGGTAAGTTATCTAAATTATCCCATTCCTCTGAAACTAATTCTTTCAGTGGTATGATGGATGTAATGCAGTAATGCAAAGGATCTGCGTCGTGCTTTTCTTTTTGCGGAAGGCGTTCGAGAATGATTTCACATTTGCTTATTTCATAATTCTTCCCTTGGTATTTATACATATCATAAACGTACGGAAGAGTAATTATATTGAAGTCATATGTAGTGAGTTGGAGATGAGCAACCATAGAAGCATAATGCGCAAAACGCAATAAGTAATTCATGGTTTGTAGTTCGCACCAAACTGTTATCGTATGAAAACTATTTCCTGATGGAAACATGAAATCAATACAAACAGATTCTTCATTAAATATTTCAAGACGAGTTATATAAAATAAAGTGAGTGTCAAATACTCAGCAACCTCATCTGTATTTTGCGGAGGTAGCAATGCTGTATCAAAATCCCACATATTCTTGTCTGCTATATATGCTAGATATTCAGCATAGTCATCTAAATAAGGCAATCCTTCTTTCTGTAAATGCTTATAACATTGTGGTTCACTTAGTACTTCAGATTCAAATGGAATATGCCTTACATTATCATGAGAATAATCTTGTGCAAATTGCAAATGCTGTATTAATTCCTTATCGGAGCAAATTCCTTGCAAATAAATGTCCTGATAGATGAATCCAGTATACAGTGTAGAATCAAATCCCAAAAAAGGTAAAGCATCTTGTGCCGTGGTCCAATTTGCTTTGTATTCATGCAATAAATCTGTTGTTGTTCTGGCTGGTGAAAGTAAATATGCTTCTGCCTTTTGGACCAAAAGTTCAAAAAGTTCTTCAGCTTTTTCTTCTACATTTTCAGCATCAAATCCATATCGTTGCAGGAGACTAGAATAACAAAAAGCAATACTAGGAAATCCGAATGAAGTGAGAATATCATTTTCTAGTTCTATCATTGAAAGACCTGGTCCATCACTAATAGGAGTAGGCTCTCCAAGGCCATGCCATTCTGTTGAATTTTTTACATATTGAATTAATTTAGGGATGATAATCGATTTGAACATATCTTGATTTTGCATAAATTTTGATTTCCTTATTGCCCTATAAAGATAAGAAATTAGTACGTAGCGAGTTTACGTAGTATGACTAATTTTAAAGAAATACAAATCAATAAATTAGCTTATTTATGTCTTGAAGGGAACAAAAAAATAACCTTTAAAATGTAGTGTAAGCACAGTTATATTCTTAAGATATCTCATAAATTAATAAGCCCAATTCAAGCCCCTCCATTCTTAATCTCTTCCTAGGAATTTCTACATAATTTATTTTGTTAAGTTTTTAATTTCTTTAACTTCGAAATGTATCTCTTGCTGAACATAGTTTATTCTATGAATGGTATTTATTTTTTAAGTGAAAAATACGCTGTTCTATTCCGTTTCTGCATGATGAAAAAATAAAATAAACACAATGATTACTTTGGATAATTATACAATTAGATCTTTGGAGTCAAGTGATTTAAATGCCTATTTTGATTTGGTGGAAAGAAATAGAAAAAGACTGGAAGATTTTTTTACGGGTACTGTTTCTAAAACAAAAGATGTAGCAGCAACTAAAATTTTCTTGGAAGAAATTGTAGAAAGAAGAAATGCTAAACAATATTTTCCATTCGTTGTTGTGGATTAAATCAACAACAACTTGATTGCTTTTATGGATTTAAAAAATATAGATTGGACTATTCCTAAGGCGGAAATCGGTTGCTATACAGATACGGAATTTGCGGGTACAGGCTTAACCACAAAGGCTATGCAGCTTTTTCTGGAATATAGTTTTGCCCATTTTGGATTTAAGAAAATATTTTTAAGAACACATCAAAGCAATATTGCAGCACAACAAGTTGCAGACAAATGTGGTTTTGAATTAGAAGGAACTATCAGAATGGAGTATAAAACCACTGCTGGTGAAATTGTTGACTTGAAATATTATGGCAGATTACAGCAGCAATAAATCAACAACCAATAAGATTTATTTTTGCAATGCATAAAGAACTATCATGAAATCAAAAATCCTAAATACTGCAATAATTTTTTGTTCATTACTTGGTTACTTACAATGGGGTAAAGACCAACACATGTATCTATTCCAAATGGAAGTAGAACTAATTCGGAAAATGTTTATAGATCCTATTTCTGTGCTACATCCATTCACGCTGCTGCCTTTATTCGGACAGCTCCTATTATTCATTACTTTGTGGCAAAAACAAGTGAGTAAAAGGCTGACCTATTTAGGCATTGGTTGTTTAGGATTATTATTGCTATTGATATTTATTATTGGCTGTATGGGTTTGAATCTAAAAATTATGTTGTCTGCTGTTCCTTTTATTTTAATGGCAATTGTAACTATTCTGTATCATCAAAAAAGTAATACTTCATTTCCATGTGGATGAAGGAGTGGTTGCATGTGCGAACTAAATTTGAATTAAAAGCAGCACATAAATGAAAATGAAAGAAAAAATAAATGATATTGGTCTTAGTTATTAAGTGCCATTTTTTTCTCCTTCGGTGTATGGAAGAGATAGCCAAATTTAACCCCCGTACTAAGTGCTAAAAAAGTATTCGAAGTGGTGTTTCCACTGCGTTGGTACAAATAGTAAAATTTGATTCCGTCGAATGGTGTTGCATAATCTACACGGTCAAATTTATAATTATCAAAACCATATCCAAAGCCGAAATAATATTCAAAAGATGCTCGGTTAGACATAATCCATTGTCGTCCTAATTCTGCCATTATTGCTCCAGTCGTTGTGTTTTTTTTGACAGAAATATTTTGTGATATTAAAGTTTTTTCAGAGAATCCGCCAAAATAAATAGAAGGTCGGAAGAAACTTCCTTGCATGATATGTCGACTACGAATGCCACGATATACTACATCTGGTACAAAGCAAAATTTGTAGGAACCACCGACCATAAATCCTTTAGATACTTTAGATAAATTATCTCGCATACCGACTCCAATAATGGTTGCATGTACAGTCCAACTTTGTCCTTGTTTAACGCCTCTTTCAAAGGAGAAATGTAAATGGTTTGCTCTAGCCGACAAGAGTGCAAATTGAATATTGTTTTTATGCATTTCCTGTATGCTTATATGTGCAGCCATAGATTGTTCAAATTTCTCAACCTTGCCATTTGCATAAACAATCTTTTCAATATCATCTTTTTCCATAGAAAATTGAGGGCCATTCAAATTGTTGATGTCTTTGTATTTAATATCATCCATTCCAACTTCAATAATTTTTGCCTTGATGAACGATTTCGTATTTCGTGGATAAATTTTATCTGGATTCTTTACCGTGGCATTAATTGCTTCGTCAAATATTTCCACTCTGCCATTCGCATAAATGATTTTTAGAATACTACTTTTTTCAAGAGAGATTTGTGGGCCGTCAACATTATTAGATTCCTTGTATTTAATTTCTGTTGTTCCGATTTCAATTATTTTGCATTGAATGGTATCTTTAGCATCACGAAGTAAAATCTTATCTTGAGATTTAGAGGAAACAGATAAAAATAATAACGAAATAAAAATAAAGAGGTGTTTAATTTTCATAGAATAATTATTTTATGGAAAAGTAAAGTTTTTATTCTTACAAAAATGGATTATTTCGAAATGATGATGACGATTAAATTTTCAATTCAATCCATGCACAAGCAATTTAGGTTTTGACTTTTTAGTATAAGAAATCAGGATCAACATTGGTAAAGCGAATCATTTACATTTTTTATCGCCTAGGCTTGTTATATGTAATTTAATATTTTATAATAGAAAATTAGGTTATCTACATTCTTCTAGAATGTTCTGACCGCGCGTACGCTATTCAAATCGGTTTTATTATAATTGCCACTATTTCCGTTAAAAAAGTAAAAGGAAACAGCAACGCCTGCGCCAGATTCACTGGATGTCCAATAGAAGTTTGTATTAAATCCGCCAATTGCATTTCTATTCGAAAATAATTGAGTCATTTCATCTTTACTTGGTAAATACCAATCGCTGAAGCCACCTAATACAAGGTCGGCACAAATTTTTGCTGCATTAATTTCAGATCCGTACAAGGCTACAATTGCATTCGTATTTGCGTTTCCAGTACCTATGGCAGTTGCTGTGGCATTGGTTACACCTGATGCACCAGCATGCCAAAAAATTCCTGCGCTCTGATCACTTGGTGCCGCAATTAGTCCATGGTAACCTGTTCCATCTAAATAGGCAATTACGCCTCCAGCAAAGCTTTGACCTATGCTTAAGGAAGGTGCAGTAAAACTGATTTGATTGCCGTATGCTGTGCCAATACTATTGGTTGCATAAGCTCTGACAAAATAAATAGCACCTTGTGTTAAGTTCGTAAACGTGCTACTGGTATAGCTTCCAATACCACTGCCATCTACTGTGAAGCTATTGGATAATGTTGGATTTGGGCTAGTGCTATAACATACGCCTCTTGCAGTAACCGTTGCTCCTCCATCATTAGAAATGTTTCCACCACTATTAACTGCAATTCCAGAAATATTGATTGCGGATGTAGTTAATGTTGCCAATGAAATTGGATTTGTTGTAAAGCTAATTTCATTGCCGTAAGATGTACCAACAGAATTAGTGGCAAATGCACGAACATAATAGGTTGTAATAGGGGACAATCCAGTTAAGGCGCTCGTAAAGATTCCAGTGCCTGATCCGTTATTTATAGTTGAATTGGCTAATGTTGGACTTGGATTAGTATCATAACATATTCCTCGTGCTGTAATATTTGCACCGCCATCATTTGTAATATTACCACCACTATTTGCAGTAGAATTTGAAATTCCAGAAGTAGATGTAGTCGTCAAGGTTGCTAAAGCTCCTGGGCATGGGCCCCAAGTAGGCACTCCATTGCAATAGGACAGCGTTTGTGCTTGATTGCCTGGTAGTGAAATGCCTGGCGCTACAGTTACCCAAGCAGTTCCATTCCAATATAACATTTGACCAATGGCGGTTCCATTTGCAAAAGATCCAGCTGGTCCTGTTGCACCCGTTGGGCCTGTTACGCCAGCTGGTCCTGTTGCACCTGTATTTCCTTGTGAACCGGTTGCACCTTGTGAGCCAGTAGCACCGGTTGGTCCAATTAAACCTTGTACGCCAGTAGGGCCAATGCTTCCTTGTGCCCCTGTTGCCCCTGTTGGGCCAGTTGGTCCGGTTAATCCGATAGTTCCTTGAAGACCTTGTATGCCTTGTAAGCCTTGTGCCCCCTGAGGTCCAGTAGGGCCTTGTGTGCCTTGTATTCCTTGGATCCCTTGCGGGCCTTGTGGTCCAGTTGGTCCAGTAGGGCCTGCTGTATTGTTAGCTGCAAATAATGCATAAGGCACACTCATTAATTCCGTTGTGCCTGAGATGCTATAGTTTACCCCACCACTTGGATCTGTATCTGTTTTAATAAAATAGGGTCCTAGGCTCCAATTGATGTTTGCAAAAACACCAAATATGACCGTACCGCTTCCTATTTCTAAACTCACCAAACCATTGGCATTAGTGGTTTTTGTTAGTTTTTCTACATATATAGCGGAGCCAAATACAGAACCTTGTAAAATGCTAATTCGCATGCCAACGGTTGTGTTGGAAACAAGAACATTACTGGCATTGCGTATAACTGCCTGATAGCTCATTTTTTGGGGTGCTTGAGAAAATACATTGTACACCAATAATAATAGAGCAACGATGGTTATTTTTTTTTCATTCCTTAATTTTTAATTATTTTATATGCTTTGATTGTTTTATTTTTTTGTATGATATTCAAAAAATAAGTAGCCGCTGCAAACTGTTCCATCGGGATAGCTGTTGTTTTTGCGGTTATCATTTTTTGATCTAAAACATGTCCCATTGCATCCATAAGTTGATAGGATACATGTTCTTGCAAGTCTTGTATTTGCAAAGTGAGATTATGCGCAGTAGGATTTGGGAAAACAGTAAGCGAAATGTGTAAGTCTGTTTGTTCAATGCCTACACTAAATAATTCAAAAGCTTGTTGATTTCCTTGGGTTGCAGAACCATTGGTGCCAAGCGCTTCTGTATATATAATTTGTCCAACAGAAAAAGCAACAGAGCCACCAGTGCCAGAGGCATCACCACCAGAAGCAGTCATTTCTTGTGCAAAAACGGAGGTGCTGGATAGCAATAAAAAGACACCAAGCACTATTTTTATTGGAGACATGGAGGTGGAAAAATTTCGATAAAAGTAGAAACTTTTTTGCAATACGTAAAAAGTATTGCTGAAAGCCAATCATGGTGCAAATTTAACAAGGATATTTAGTTGCTAAAAAATATCGTGTAAGTAAAAACATGCATAGATTTTTTTTGGGGGGCTATATAAAAATGTTATGAAAGGAAGAATCTTTAGATGCTCTGTATTGCGGCAACGATAGAATGGAAAGCCCGGATTCCGCTGCTTTGAGCGGAAACGGATCCTGACGTTTGCAGTCAGGACGTGTTTGCCGCCCAAATATTTTTCACAGAAACTTTAATTTGGCCTATTCAATTAATCATTATAAATTTAGTTTGTTCCATTTTCAAATTTTTAAATTATCGCATCTTCAAATCTTCAAATTGTATCATTTTCAAATTTTCAAAATGTAGGATTATATTTGCCGAATGTCTGATTTACATATTTATAATTCCCTCACTCGTTTAAAAGAAAAATTTGTCCCTATACATGCGCCCAATGTTGGTTTGTATGTTTGCGGACCTACTGTGTATAGTGATGCGCATATTGGAAACATACGCACTTTTTCTTCTTTCGATATTATACATCGGTACTTAGTGCATAGTGGTTATAAAGTGAGATACGTGCGCAATATCACGGATGCTGGACATTTAACCAATGAAAGAGGAGAAGGCGTAAACAGAATGGAATCGCAGGCTAAATTGGAAAGCTTAGAACCAATGGAAATTGTGCAAAAATATACCGTTGGTTTTCATACAATTTGTGACCTGTTTAATTTGAATCCACCAACTATCGAACCTACTGCAACTGGACATATCTTGGAGCAAATTGAAATGATAGAGGTTTTGATACAAAAAGGATATGCTTATTCTGTAAATGGATCTGTTTACTTTGACGTGAAAGCATATCAAGAAAACCATAATTATGGCATTCTTTCTGGCAGAAATATTGATGAATTGATTGCGGGTTATAGAGATTTGGACGGACAAGAGGAGAAGAAAAATTCAATAGATTTTGCATTATGGAAAGCAGCAACGCCAGCACATATTATGCAATGGCGTTCACCTTGGGGCATGGGTTTTCCAGGTTGGCATTTGGAATGTTCTGCCATGAGTACAAAATATTTAGGCCATACATTTGATATTCATGGTGGTGGTATGGATTTGAAATTTCCGCACCATGAATGTGAGATAGCACAAAATGAAGGATGCACCGGACATCAAGGCGCTCGGTATTGGATGCATACCAATATGCTGAATTTCAATGGCCAAAAAATGAGTAAGTCTTTGGGGAATTCGATTTTACCTGCTGAGTTTATTACAGGTAATCATCCTTTGTTGGATAAGGCCTATTCGCCAATGGTTGTCAAATTTTTATTTTTACAAACACATTATTCATCTGAATTAGATATCAATATCAAAGGCTTGCAAGATGCGGAGAAAGGATTGAAACGTTTAATGGATGCAAGAAAGGAAATATTACATGCAAAGTATGATGTGCAAAATACCAATGACGGAAAGTCGGAAATGGAAATGCAAATAGAAAAGTTATGTATAGATTGTAAAGAGTTTATGGATGATGATTTTAATACGGCAAGAGTCATTGCAAACTTATTTGAATTATCAACCATCATTAATTCTATAAAAGGCGGACAAATAAATAGCAAGGAATTAAGTGGAGAAAGTATTACATTATTGCGTAAAACATTCGATGCCTATTTGCTTCATATATTTGGTTTGCAGCCTGTAGAAGAAAATAATTCAACTGCCTTGGATCAAGTGATGCAAGTACTCATTGATTTACGTAAAGATGCTAAAGTAAAAAAAGACTTTGCCACGAGCGATAAAATTAGAAATGAATTAGCTGCGAAGGGAATACAACTCAAAGATGAAAAGGATGGGACGGTGAGTTATTCTTTGAATTAAGGCGTAAGGGATAAGGCGTAAGGGATAAGTGGAAATGCCTATTTTCTTCACTGATAATTTTTAGCAAGGTGAACAATAAAAAACAATTAAATCTAATACAATACAATTTATAAATATTAAAAATAACCATGCAATACAGAATCGAAAAAGACACTATGGGTGAGGTGCAAGTACCTGCCAATGCTATTTACGGCGCACAAACACAACGCTCGATTGATAATTTTATCATCGCACAAGACATCAATAAAATGCCAAAAGAAATTATAGCGGCATTTGCTTACTTGAAAAAAGCAGCTGCGATTACGAATATGGAGGCTAAAGTGTTGAGCGAAGAAAAATGCGCCTTGATTGGAAAAGTTTGTGATGAAATATTAGAAGGAAAACATAGTGATGCATTTCCTTTGGTGGTTTGGCAAACTGGAAGTGGCACCCAAAGCAATATGAATGTAAATGAAGTGATTGCTTATCGCGGACATGTGATGCAAGGTGGTAAATTGAAAGATAAAGAAAAATTTTTACACCCTAACGACGATGTAAATAAAAGCCAAAGTAGTAATGATACTTTTCCTACGGCTATGCATATTGCAGCTTATAAAATGTTGATGGAAACAACTATTCCGGGTATCACTAAATTGCGAAATACATTAGACAAAAAAAGTAAAAAATACATGCATGTGGTGAAAATTGGTCGTACCCATTTTATGGACGCAACACCACTTACGGTTGGTCAAGAATTCAGTGGTTATGTATCTCAACTCGATCATGGATTGCGAGCTATTAAAAATACACTGGCGCATCTTAGTGAATTAGCACTTGGTGGAACTGCTGTTGGAACGGGTATTAATACACCAAAAAATTATGCAAAAAATGTTGCTAAACATATTGCGAAATTGACCAAACTGCCTTTCGTTACTGCGGAGAATAAATTTGAATCGTTAGCTGCACATGATGCGATTGTCGAAAGTCATGGTGCACTAAAAACAGTTGCCGTTTCCTTAATGAAAATTGCGAATGATATTCGTATGCTTTCCTCAGGTCCAAGAAGTGGTATTGGCGAAATATTTATTCCAGATAATGAGCCAGGAAGTTCTATCATGCCAGGTAAAGTAAACCCAACACAATGTGAAGCTTTGACTATGGTTGCGGCTCAAGTGATGGGTAATGATGTGGCAATCGGTATTGGCGGAAGCATGGGGCATTTTGAATTGAATGTATTCAAACCCATGATGATTTATAATTTTTTACATAGTGCAAGATTAATCGGAGAAGCTTGTGTTTCTTTCAATGATAAGTGTGCGATTGGATTGGCGCCTATTGAAGCAAATATTAAAAAGCATGTGGACAATTCATTGATGTTGGTCACTGCATTGAATACAAAAATTGGATATTATAAATCGGCGGAAATAGCACAGAAAGCGCATCGCGAAGGAACAACCTTAAAAGCAATGGCAGTAAAATTGGGCTATGTTACAGACAAAGAATTTGATGCTTGGGTGAAGCCAGAAAATATGGTTGGAGAATTGAAATGAGCCAATTAATCTGGTGATTCAATTGCTCTAATTCAAAAAAGTAAGCGTCGTTACTTTGGTTTTTAAACTAGAGAATGGACGCTTACTACTTTCTTGAATCTGTATTGTTTTACCTCTAACTAAAAGTAGTTTATAGGCTTTGGAAGAAAAAAAGCCGGACTCATTTGCTTCGGCAAAGAGTGTTTTAATTTGGTGTTCGCCATTTGGTGCGGATACACTCATTTTCTTGGTAAAATCTTTTGGGCTAATCGCGCTTAATAATAAAGTGGAGGATGAAGATGAACTATCTATGAAAACATCTAAAGAATAATGATGATCTAGCGATATTTGATTGATACTTGCTTCTTGGAATGGTTTTTTTAAAGAAGCCCAATCTACTTGATTGGCTTTAGGGTAAGTAGTATCTGCTTTTTTATTTTGTTGAACGACCAATCTAAAGGTATGGGGATCTTGTTGATAAGGTGTCACATTTTCGCGCCATATCATTTCCATATCTGGATAATTGACCATAGAATCGCCGCCATAATCGGTATGGCTTTTACAAGCAGTGAAGAGTGTAATGATGGCAATTATGGATTGTATCGTCCTTAGATAATGTTTGGTTTGGTGAGACGTCAAACGAGATAGCGAAGATTTATTAAACATGGTTTCAAATATACAATTTAGTTTTATTTCTACATGAAATTGGTAAATGGATAGCAATGGAAAATGGACTCCATGTAAGTTGCACTGCGTGAATACAAGACCATTATTTCCCTTTCACTTTATAATTCATTTGTTGCAATAGCTGAGTTATTTTCGTTAGATAATCTCCTTGTACTAGTATCACTCCATCTTTTGCTGTGCCTCCTGTTCCGCATTTTGTTTTTAATATTTTACCCAACGATTCAAGGTCGGCTTGCTTGCCTATAAATCCTTCTATCATGGTTACTACTTTGCCAGCACGTTGCTTTGTGTCTAGTTTTACTTTTAATGTTTGTGATGCGTTGGCAAGCGTTTCGTTTTCATTTTTTATCTCTTCTTGTACGATATGTTGATGAGTGGAATAAACTAAACCGCCTGTATATGTTTTTTTCTTGTTCATTGTTTTACAATTTGTGTAAGGTATGGGGTACAATAATTTGCAATGCTTTTGGGTAAACTTGAAACAAGCATTCTCCATCACAAGTATGTGCATCACCATCCGTTTGGAAATACTGTAATGCATTCCCTTGTATTCGAATTAGTTTACCGCGATGGTATATACAATTGGTATTGTGATTTAATTTTTTTCGCCAACCATCCCAAACAAATTTTAGTCCAAGTAATGGATTTATTTTTTTTACTAAAATCAAATCCAATAAGCCATCTTGCAAAGTAGCGTTCGGCGCAATTTGAAAACCGTAACCAAACTCTTTGCCATTGGCAACGTTTAAAAAAAATGCTTTTTGCGTAATTTTCTGTCCGTCAATTTGTATGGTATACGTATCTGCTCGATAAGAAAAATAATTTGCTATCACTTGCTTTACATACATTTTTAGTCCTCTACTTTTTGTTAGTTTGATGGTATTGCAAACTACTGCATCAAAGCCAACTCCAGCATTGCTGATAAAATATATTTCATTAGCTTTACCTAAATCGATTGGTATGGCATGTCCTGAATACAATAACTCTACCGCATCTTCCAAGTGAATTGGAATGGAACAATGTCGCGCCAATCCATTGCCCGAACCAGTAGGTACTATGCCCAAAGAAATATTGGTATTGACCAAGGCCTGAATCACTTCATTTACGGTACCATCGCCACCAACAGCAACGACAGTTTGGATTTTTTTTGCAACAGCTTCTTGTGCCAATAGAGTGGCATGACCGCCATATTCAGTCACATGTATCTCATAAGGAATATGTAGTAAATGCAATTGAATTGCATTGCGTAATCGAAGAATATTTTTTTCTCCAATGCGTGCATTTACAATAAAATAAATAAGTTGAGGCATAATTATTTTACAGCTTTTAAACTTAAATCCATACTCACTGCATGGTGTATGACAGCACCTACAGAAATGAAATCAACGCCAGTTTCTGCATAGCTTTCAATATTTTCTAGTCGTATATTGCCACTCGCTTCTGTCTCATATTTTTTCTGAATCAAAGCCAAGGCTTCTTTAATTTTTTCTGGTGAAAAATTGTCCAACATAATTCTGTCTATTCCACCATGCGCTAGTACACGTTCTACATCTTGTATATTTCTTGTCTCAATTTCAATCTTTAAATCAAGATTATTTTTTCGTAAGTAATCATTGGTTTTGTCGATCGCTTTTTCAATACTGCCGCAATAATCGATATGGTTATCTTTGAGCATGATCATATCATACAATCCCATTCGATGATTATGTCCACCACCAATTACAACTGATAGTTTTTCAAACCATCTAAAATTAGGCGTTGTTTTACGAGTGTCTAAAATTCGAGAATTATACTTTTTTATTTTCTCTACATACTTATTGGTAAGGGTTGCAATACCACCCATTCTCTGCATAATATTCAGAACTAAACGCTCCGTTTTAAGAATAGTATGCACGGTAGCATCTACTTCAAAAGCAATGTCACCAACGCTTACAACATCGCCATCTTTTTTATACGCATGCAATACAGAACTAGGTTCGGCGAAATGAAATATTTGTTGTGCAATATCCATTCCAGCCAATATTCCATCTTCTTTAATTTTAAGAACTGCCTTGCCCATTTCATTTGGCGGAATACAAGCAAGGGTTGAATAATCGCCTGCGCCAATATCTTCTTTAAATGCAGCTTCTAAAAATGGTTTAATATTCATTCGCCAAAAATAAGGAACGGATACGAGACTTTAGAATGGAGATTTTGGAATTTAGTTAAATAGGAAGGGAGGTCTGGGCAGATTAATAATTACTAGGCTTTAATCGATGTTTTTCTTCTTTCTTTGTTTGTTGTTTTCACTAATAACGCATTTCTTTTTTATTCCGTTTTACCTATTCTAGCAGCTACTTTTTTGCCTAATTGAATAAAGGGTTTTTCTACCACATAATATAAAAAAGTAGAAAATAGTAATGTTCCGACGATGACGAATAAGGACATGCAATAGATCATTTTACCTTCTCTCATTCTGCTTAAAATGCTTTCCCATTTATCCATGAAAATGGTGGTAAAAATCCAGTGGCTTAAATAAATACTGTAGGATATTTTCCCTAAAAATAGTAAAGGTTTTACCAACAATATTTTTTGTACAAATTCACTATGGATGATAAAAGCGATAATGCCAAACGCACCAATACCAGTGATTAAAAAGGTGTCGAGATATAATATGTTATTGGAAATACTGGCTAGATAATCTGGCAATGGAAAGAAGATTAAAATAGGCCGCCATGAAAATAAGATACAGGAAATGAAGAGCAGTAAATATCTGTATCTATAAATTTTGCCAGTTCGCATATTGCTTATTTTTGTAAAATTTTCTGATAGAATAATGCCCAATAAAAACTGTACAATAACAATGCAGAGGTAATTTTTATTGGCGAAAATGACTAAAGGAATAAGTCCATAAAATAATGCTTTGTTGCTTCGTAAGGTAATGATAAACATTGGCGCCAATAAGGAAACAACAATTTCAACAGCCAGTGTCCAAGCGAGTGTACAGATGGTTTCGAGCCAACCACGAACCAATAAAACTTGATCTACTAAGTGGTGATTATTTTTGAAAATATCCGTTATAAAAACCATGGATGGAAAACTATCTCTATGTAAGTAAACATATAAAATACCAATGAGTACAAGGTATACATGATATAATCGAAAGAAACGAGCAACTACATATTGCTTGTAATCAATGTTCGGTACGCCTTCGGTGCCATGCACCTATTTGAAAGATAAAACCAAACCACTTAATACAAAAAACAAGGACGCCGCATCGGATCCATTAAAAATAAAATGACTCATTTTTACAAAAAAAGTCCAGCCCTAATGCGCATTCAATTGCAATATTTTTATTGATTGTTTAAAACGAAACAATCTATTCTAACCATTCTGAAAAATTATAGATCAAATAAGTGTATCACAACATTGCTTATTCATTCTAATTTATTATTCCCAATTACTTTATACATTTATTCATCCAATTTTTAAATGAAAAATATATGGTACAAAGATTTATTTTTATTCTGCTATTTATTAGTGCGCAAGGTTTTGCACAATCTCCTACTACATGTACTGGTAAAGGCATAGGAGGTGGTGGCGCACTTTTTTCTCCATCCATCAATCCTGCCAATGCAAATGAAATGTATATCGCTTGCGACATGGGTGGTTTATATCATTCTACAAATCAAGGAGGCGCTTGGACAATGTGTCCGCATACGCAAATACGAGGAGGCTGTTATACAAAAGTTCTTTTCACAAACAACGCATCCATTCGGTATGCCATCGACTATAGAGCCGATGGAATTAATGATCAAATGACGCCAGCTAAATCTGTTGATGCTGGACTTACGTGGACTAAGTTAAGTGGCAATCCAGATGATACAGAACCTTTGTATAGTTTGTATGTAAATTATGCAAATCCAAATCAAGTGGTGTTGAACCAGTATAGTAAAATCTATTTTTCAAATGATGGGGGTACCACTTTTTCTTTGGTTTATACAGCATTGAATAGTGGTGCTGGTATAAAAGTGAGTGGTGCCTATTGGGATGGTTCAACTATTTACTTAGGTACAAATGATGGAATCGTTCGTAGTGCAAATGGCGGCACAAGCTTTAGTCTTTGGACTACAACTGGTATCCCATCCGGACAAGTTATTACTTCTTTCGCTGGTGCAAAAAACGGAACGAACACTAGGTTTTTTATTTTAACCAGTAATGTCGCGGATGTTTATAATGGAGATGATAATCCTGGTATTGGGTATGAAATATTTGAACACATGCAAGGCGTGTATAGCATGGACAATGCAAGTAGTTCCTGGACAAATAAAATGGGCAATTTGAATTCTACAACGCAGTATGGAAAATATTTGCGAATGGCAGAAAATAATATAGATGTAGTATACATCGCTGGACAAACTGATGCTGGTATTCCCATGATTGTCAAAACAAGTAATGCAGGTACACTTTGGGCGACTGTTTTTAATACAACCACTAACCAGAATATTTTCACGGCCTACTGTGGAGATGGAGGGGATTTAGGATGGACATGGGCGGAGACTTTATTCGGATTGCATGTTAATCCAACAGATGCGAATGTATTGTTGTGTACCGATTATGGATTTGTACATAAGTCTACAGACGGCGGTGTTACATGGCACCAATGTTATACCGCAGCTTCAGATGAACATACAAGTAATGCAAGTACACCAACTTTAGCTAGTTATCATAGTGCTGGCGATTTGAATCAAATTAGTGTATGGCAAGTGATGTGGTTGGATAGCCTAAATATGTGGGCTTGTTCATCCGATATTAAAGGAACGAGAAGTGTAGATGGTGGCAATGCATGGAGTTTTAATTATACCAACCATAGTGAAAATAGTTCTTATCGTATCGTCAAAAATAATACATCCGCTGCATGGTATATGGCTACTTCCAATGTGCACGATATGTATCAAAGTACAAGATTGGCAAATGCACAATTAGACAACGCCAATAATAGTGGTGCTGTAAAAATGAGTACAGACAAAGGTGCTACATGGACTACCATGCATGACTTTAGCGACATCGTAGTATGGGTGGCTACTGATCCAACGAATGCAAATCGCTTGTATGCAAGTGTTGTGAATAGTGGCAGTAATGGTGGCATTTGGGTGACTGATAATGCCAATGCTGGTGCAAGTTCTACATGGACTAAATTACAAAATCCACCACGATCAGAAGGACATCCATATAATATTGTTGTGTTGAATGATGGTAAGGTTTTGGCTTCCTATAGTGGGCATAGAAATCCTGGCTTTACTGCAAGTAGCGGCGTGTTTTTATTTGATCCAATTTCCTCTTCTTCTCCATGGAGTGATAGAAGTGATTTGGGTATGCAATATTGGACACAAGATGTAGTTGTAGATCCGCATGATGCAACACAAAATACTTGGTATGCTTGTGTATATGAAGGCTGGGGCGTTAGTGCTTCGCAAGGTGTAGGCGGCATTTATAAAACTACAAACAGAGGTATTAGTTGGACAAAAATTTGGAGCAATGAGCGTTGTTTTTCTGTGACAATTTCGCCAACAAATGCGAATGAAATGTATGTGAGTACCGAATATCATGGATTGCTTTATTGTTCTAATTTATCGTCTGCTGCACCAACATTTGCGAATACCAATAATCCATTTCGACAACCCTTGCGTGTATTTTATAATCCATATCAAGCAGGCGAAATATGGGTTACTGGATTTGGTGGAGGTATGATGAAAGGTGGAGGTAGCAGTACTATCGGGATACAAGAAAAAATCGAGAATAAGGATATTCTTATTTATCCAATTCCTGCACAAACAGAATTGAATATAGAAATGCTAGCGAATAACCAAATGCCTACAGATATCATGATACAGGACATATTAGGAAATGAGATGAGCATTAAAGCAGAAAACCATGGGCAAAAAATTAAATGCAATACGTCTTCTTTACATACTGGCATTTACTTTTTAACCTTTACTTACAAGGGGCAAAAAGTAAGCAGAAAGTTCTCCATTATGCATGGGTAATTTTTAATGATAAAGACTTCAAATCAAAAATAAAAAAAGGAATTCCTATTCATTAAGAATTCCTTTTTTATAAACAAAAAAACAACTACTATTTACCGTCTAATTCAAACGTGATAGGTAAATTGAAATAAACATTTACGGCATGTCCATTGTTTTTGCCAGGATTCCATTTTGGCATACCGCCTACAACACGCATCGCTTCATCATCACAGCCATATCCAATTCCTTTCACAATTTTTATATTTTCAATACTTCCATTTTTATTCACCACAAATTCTAATACCACTCTGCCATCTTTATTATTTTCTCTTGCTTTATTTGGATAATGAATATTGTTTGCTAAATATTTTTCTAATGCTTCTTCCCCGCCTGGAAAGGAAGGATAAACTTCTATATTTTCAGATTCCATAATTGCATTTTCATCTATTCCAGTTTTAATAGAATTAGATGCAATTGGTCCTGGTCCTCCTGGTCCTTCAGATATTGTTGTAATTGGTTCACTTACTATTGGTCCTGCAACTACCGGACCTGTGCTAGGCGGTGTTGGTTCGACTGGCTTGGTAATAACAGGTTTTGGAATATCAACCGGACGCGCAATTACCAATCGTGGACTTTTAATGTTTGATTGAATAGTTTTTGGTCGCGCCGGAGGGTTGACATTAACAGTTGTACGCGGTTTTTCAGTAGGAAGTTTTATACTGATAATTTTGTATTCTTTGGGTTTTAAAGGTGTTACAGGTGTTATTTTTTTACCACTAACAAGCCCTGCCACTATAGATGAGGATACAATAATTCCCGCGAAGAAACATACAAATATTACTGCATTTCGTGCGCGTTTGTGGTAATTTTTTCGAAGTTCGTAAGCCCCATATTTTTTGTTGCGATTGTCGAAAAGGAGATCGAGTACATCAGCGTCCATGATTTTGTTAGTGTCCATGATTGTTGTTTTTTAGTGATGTACAGGTGGGGCATAGAAGGTATTTGTTTACTTAACGGGCTCTCTTCCTTTTTATTATTTTCATTCTTGGATTATTTTAAATTTTTATAAATAAATTTTAAGCTGTATGTTGTGCATTAATTTTTTTGACTATGACAATCGGAATATTAAAAGAACCCGCTGGAGAAAATAGAGTTTCGGCTTTGCCAGAAATTGTGAGCCAATTTATAAAATTAAATGTGGGCGTATGTGTAGAAGATGGTGCGGGAAATAATGCCTATGCTACCAACGAGGATTATGTAAAAGTTGGTGCAAGTATTTCGCAAAGAAATGAAGTGATATCTAAATCAGATATTTTATTAAGCATACATCAACCTACAGAAACTATTTCTTCCAAAATACTTTTGGGTGTATTTCAGCCACTATTCAATTTTCAAAAAATAAAGGAATGGGCTGTACAAAAAAATACCATTTTTAGTATTGATATCATCCCTCGTACCACAAGAGCGCAAGCGATGGATGTATTGAGTAGTCAAGCAAATATCGCGGGCTACAAAGCAGTATTGACGGCATCTACAGAGTACGCTCGGTATTTTCCCATGTTTATGACAGCAGCTGGAAGTATTGCACCAGCGAAGTTATTGATACTGGGCGCAGGTGTTGCAGGATTGCAAGCGATAGCAACTGCAAAAAGATTAGGATGTGTGGTTGAAGTTTTCGATACTCGTCCTGCGGTGAAAGAAGAAGTGATGAGTTTGGGTGCAAAATTTGTAGAAGTAGAAGGAGCCGCAGATGCTAGTGCTGCTGGCGGTTATGCAGTTGAGCAAAGTGAAGAATATAAACAAAAACAACAACAACGTATAGCCGAGTCTGTAGCGAAGTCGGATATCATCATCACGACAGCACAGATACCAGGCAGGAAAGCGCCAATTTTATTAAGCGATGAAATGGTGAAGAGTATGCGTAATGGTAGTGTTATTATTGACCTAGCATCCGCAACAGGTGGCAATACTAATTTTACAAAAAACAATGAAACCATCATGATAGGTGGTGTGAAAATAATTGGGAACTCCAACTTCGCTTCTTCTATGCCTTCCGATGCAAGTAAATTATATGGCAAAAATATTTTCAATTTCTTGAAACTCATCATTGATAAGGACGGGAATGTAAATCTCAATTTTGAAGATGAACTTGTAAAAGAAACTTGCGTTGCGCACAATGGATTGGTTACAAACGAAAGAGTGAAGCAATTAGCCAATTAGCAAATTGTCAAATAGAATAATTTGATCTTTTTAAATAATAAAAACTATAAACTGGAATTAACTTTTCAATTAAATTAAATAAAAAATATGGAACAAGTCTTCGATTTTTTTGCAAATAATTACAACATGATTACGATAGTTATTCTATCTATTTTTTTAGGAATAGAAGTAATATCTCGTGTGCCATCTGTGCTGCATACTCCCCTGATGAGTGGTGCGAATGCCATACATGGTGTGGTTATTATTGGTGCTATCATTGTGATGGGACAAGCTGATACAGACAATTATTTAGCTTTGATACTCGGTTTTCTTGCTGTGATATTGGGAACGCTTAATGTGGTGGGAGGCTTTGTGGTTACGGATAGAATGTTGGAAATGTTTTCCAAGAAAAAGAAGAAGTGATGTGCCAATTAGCCGATTAGCAAATGTGCCGATTAGCAGATTCAAAGATTACTAAATTTTCAAATTTTCAAATAAAAAATAAATGCAAAACTTCATTTTATTATTATCTTACTTAATTGGTTCAATATCCTTCATCGTTGGATTGAAAATGCTTTCGCATCCGGATACGGCGCGCAAAGGAAATCTATATGCTGCAGTAGGCATGAGCATCGCCATTTTTGCTACCATCTTTTTATACACCAATGAAGCTGGTCAACATCTTGGCAATTATCCTTGGATTTTTGCCGCACTCATAATTGGTACTATTATTGGTACCATGATGGCCAAGAAGGTACAAATGACAGCCATGCCGCAAATGGTAAGCTTGTTCAATGGAATGGGTGGTGCTTGTGCAGCCATTATTTCTATTGTTGAATTTAAACATTTGATGCATACAGAAGAATTGAAAGAATCTTCAAGTTCAATAACACAAATATTAAATGATATCGTGCATTTGGTGCATCCACCTGCTAACCCAAAATTAATTTTACTAACCATATTGCTTGGACTTGTCATTGGTACTGTTTCTTTCTTTGGCTCTATGATTGCCTTCGGAAAATTAAATGGCAACATCAACGACAAAACCTTACCTGCTCAACAGGTTATTAATATAGGTTTATTATTAATTATTGTTGGCTTATTAGTGGCTATGGTTTCTGGTTTTACAGGCATCGACACCACTGTTTTATTCTGGTCATTGTTTGGTGTTTCTGCCTTGTATGGTATTCTTTTCGTTATGCCAATTGGTGGTGCAGATATGCCTGTAGTTATATCCTTATTAAATTCTTTTACCGGTGTTGCTGCTGCTTGTGGCGGTTTTTTATATTCAAATCCTGTGATGTTAACTGGTGGAATATTAGTAGGAAGTGCTGGAACTATTCTCACTATATTAATGTGTAAAGCCATGAACCGTTCTCTGACAAACGTAATTGTGGGCGCATTTGGTGGAAATAAAACTGGCGGTGCTTCGGAAGAAGTTGGCGGTGCTTACAAAGAAATTTCGATGAGTGATACCGCTGTTTTGATGGCGTATTCTAAACGTGTAGTCATCGTGCCTGGTTATGGATTGGCGGTTGCACAAGCACAACATACTTGTCATGAATTGGAAAAAGTATTAGAAGAAAAAGGCGTTGAAGTGACTTATGCTATACATCCTGTGGCGGGTCGTATGCCTGGACATATGAATGTATTGCTTGCAGAGGCAGATGTGCCTTATGAAAAATTAAAGGAAATGGAAGAGGTTAATCCTGAGTTTGCACAAACGGATGTGGTATTGATATTAGGTGCAAATGATGTGGTGAACCCAGCTGCAAAAAATGATCCAGCCTCACCTATTTATGGTATGCCTATTTTAGAAGTAGAAGATGCGACGCATGTTATCGTAAATAAACGAAGTATGAAGCCAGGTTATGCTGGTATTGAAAATGCTTTATTTTATCAACCAAAAACATCCATGCTATTTGGTGATGCAAAAAAAGTGTTGCAAGCATTGGTGAGCGAAATGAAAAATATGTAAACCGATTTTATTCAATTCAAATAATAAAACATGGCAAGCGTAAATCCTTATTTAACTTTCAATGGAAATTGCGAAACCGTTTTCAATTTCTATAGATCTGTCTTTGGTGGTGAATTCACATTCATCGGGCGTTTCAAAGACATGCCTTCAGAGCAACCAATGTCTGAAGAACAAGGCAATAGGATCATGGATGTTAGCTTGCCAATTGGAAGTGACACCATATTATTTGGAAGTGATACTTCAGCAGCTTTCGGACAAACAATAACGATGGGTACCAATATTTCTTTGTCTATCCATGCAAATAGTGAAGAAGAAGCAAGTAAATTATTCAGTGGCTTGTCTGCAGGTGGAACCATTACAATGCCTTTAGACAAAACATTTTGGGGTGCTTTCTTTGGTATGTTTACGGACAAATTTGGTATTCAATGGATGGTGAATTATGATTATCCTATAGAAGAAACAAAATAGATTATCCTTTTTATTATGAGTAATGATCCTTTACACGGCAAAACACTAGAGTTTATTGTGGTTGAATTAGTCGCCTATTTTGGTTGGGATGAATTGGGTGATCGTATTCGTATCAATTGCTTCAATGATAATCCAAGTATACAATCTAGTCTGAAATTTTTACGCAAAACGCCTTGGGCGCGTAAGAAAGTAGAAGACTTGTATGTGTGGACTTTTACGAAAAAATAAGGTTGTACCTTTATTTGAATAATCATGAAAAGAGTATTTATTTTATTGTTCATTATGGTGCTTACACAAATAAGTGTGGTAAAGGCACAGCAATGGGATTTACTAAAAAGTTTTCCGATGGACTCAAACTATCATGGTCGAAGTGCATTGGATATGGATGGTAATATTTATTCAGTAGGTTATTTCAGCAATGCAATTTCATTCGATACATGTACACAATATTCAAATGGAATGCATGATATTTATTTTGCCAAATTGAATAATATGGGAGTTCCAATATTTGTAAAATCAATTGGGAATGCTTTAGAAAACGATAGTTATAATGTAGCAATTGATAAAGATAAAAATATTATTATTTTAGGTTCTTTTTTGGACACTCTGCTTATTGGAAGCACGACATTAGTAAGCCGAGGCGGAACAGATAAATTTATTGCAAAATATGATTCATCCGGTAATTTTATTTGGGCTAAGAAATGTGGCTCTATAGATGATGATGGAGGAGGATTATTTGAAAGACTTGTTTTGGATACTTTGGGCAATATTTATTTAGGTTTTTCATTTGGAGGTAATTTGGTGCCACAAACTTCAAAAGATACTTTTTTTTACGAACAAATGTTTGTAGTCTCATTTGGTAAAGGGGATTATTTATTGGCTAAAATTTCGCCTGATGGTAATCCGATTTGGCTAAAGAATATAGGAACCAAATCCGATGACTTTGGAGGTAGAATTTCTATTGATCAATATGGAAATGTGTATGGGGAGTTTCTAGCAGGAACTCATAAAATATACTTCGAGAATGATAGCTTAATTCTCCCGTTTCAAACGAATGTAAATATGGTGGTTAAATATGATAGTAATGGTCAGCTTATTTGGATAAATCACTGTTATATTTCAGCTGGCTTTGGTTCTCTTTTTTTAGCAGATATTTCAACAGATAATATAGGAAATACTTATGTGTTGGGGCAACTTAATCAAGCAGATCAAATTAAATTTGGAAATGTAACCATGGATGCTGATTTTTATTCTCCCATTTTTGTAGTGAAATTGGATAAATATGGCGAAGCTAAATGGATAAAAAGAGGTGTAGGCCTTGGAGGGCAAATTCATTCGGGTTGTATTGTTGTCGATAGTAGTAATAAAATATACGTGACAGGAACTGGTGCACATTCTACAACATTTGGTACAGATACGATATATACAGCAAATGGTGGTAATGGCTTTCATATTTTTATTTGGCAATGTGATACCAATGGTATAGAACAACAACTGTATTCGGTAGGAGAAGCTTCAGAATCACCAACAGGGTTTTCTAAATCGCCAGATGGTAGTACAATTTTAATAAATGGGAATGCTTCTAATACTACTCTTAATTTTGGAAACTTATCTGAAACTTATGGCAATAATCAAATATATTTATACTTAGCCAGATTGTCACCAGGCTATCCAACGCAATTGCCAACTGTTGATCGACAAGATAATATTGTGGTTTATCCTAATCCTTGTAATAGTTATGCAACGATTTCTTTGCCAGATAATAATTCCAGTAAAGAAATTATTGTTACAGATAATGCTGGTAAACAAATGTATAGACTAAAAACAAAAAAAAATCAAACAACTATACCCGTTATGTTTTGGAAAGAAGGTGTTTATTTGATTTTAATCCATCAAGGTAATAAAATGATATCCAAAAAAATGATAATCAAACATGCATAAACACTAAAGTTTCCTATTTATTGGTGGCTAAGCAATAGAAATACATCCTTCTTATTTCACCATCGAAATTTTTATCGTATTCGTTGGTAAATGATCTTTTACAGGCGTGCTGCCAGTATTGATAACTACATCGCCGGTTTGTACTAGCCCTTTCTCTTTGATACTATTTATTTGGTCCAAAATAATTTCATCTAAACTATTTTCTTTGTCATAAAAGAAGGCACGAACACCCCAACTCAAACTCAATTGATTGATGAGCGATTGCGTTTTGGTGAAAATATATAAATCGGATTTTGGTCTAAAGCTGGATAACATAAATCCTGTATATCCACTTTGTGTCATCCCAATAATCGCATTGGCATTTACATCGTCCGCTATTTTACAGGCATTATAACAAAGTGCATCAGACAGAAATGAAGGAGAGTGGGATTGTGGGATTAAGTTTTTATTGTACACCATTTCCTCTTTTTCTACCTCGCCTATGATTTTACTCATCGTTTCTACAACCAATGCCGGGTGATTGCCTACTGCAGTTTCTCCACTCAACATCACCGCATCAGCACCTTCTAGCACCGCATTCGCAACATCTGTAATTTCACTTCTATTTGGTTTCACTCTGTCTATCATACTCTCCATCATCTGTGTGGCAATAATCACAGGCTTGGCGCGATGGATACATTTGCGAATAATATTTTTTTGTATCATCGGGATTTGCTCAACGGGTAATTCAACACCTAAATCGCCACGAGCAACCATGATGGCATCACTCGCTAAAATAATTTCGCGTAAATGAACAAGTGCTTCTGGCTTTTCTATTTTGGCAATAATTTTTGCATTGCTTCCTTTTTCTTTAAGTATTTTTCGTAGGTCCTCAATGTCTTTTGGATGACGAACAAATGACAACGCTACCCAATCTATATTTTGATGAATGATGAAATCAATATCTTGTAAATCTTTTTCTGTAAGTGCTGGTAGAGATACTTTTGTTTCAGGTAAATTGATTCCTTTTTTTGAACTTAAAATGCCACCTGTAGTGACTAATGCTGAAACATCCGTATTATCATGTATCTCGGTTATACGCACTTCCAATTTGCCATCATCTATCATTATTTTCTCGCCAATTTTAACGTCGTTATGAAAATTAGGATAGGATAAATAAACACGTTCTTTAGTGCCTATACATTTTTCAGAAGTGAAGGTGATGGTGTCGCCTTCTATCAATTCTACACCATTATTTTCTACTTCGCCGATACGTAATTTCGGACCTTGCAAGTCTGCAAGTATGGCAATATTATACGGGTACTGACTATTGATATGTTCAATGATTTCAATGACGGCTGCATGGTCTTGGTGTTTGCCGTGCGAAAAATTCAATCGAAAAACATCCACACCTGCATGCACCAAGGCAATTACTTTTTCATAGGTATTACAAGCTGGGCCTACAGTGGCAATTATTTTTGTTTTTTGATTCTTACGTTCTATCATGTTATCTATTTTTTTCGATGGCGAAGGTAAGCCAGCGAGTTTACAAATAGAGAATTCATAAATGAAGAAAAAGTTTAGATTGGATATGAAGGATTATAATGCATAAGAATGAATTTTTTTTCTGAATGACTTCATGTTATTTGAAATCCTGTATGCGCGGGTATAGTTGAAAAAGGTGAAGATTATATGTATAGTAGTTGCGCAGATTATTTATCTTTACGAAAAGGAATGTTACATGTCGAAGGTTTATAACGTAATTGGAATGGTTCGGAGAACCACTTTTATCTATCGTTCGACATGCCGCAAAGCCGAACATGTCGAACAGCGAGTAGATGCAGAACAAGCAAATGAAGACATTGACAATACTGAAGCACAAGATGAGAATGAGCAAATTATCAACAGAATATATCTAAAAATATTACGATACAGTATAGATTCATTAAGTGAAGTTGATAGTACATTTATTGTTGAGCTTGCTAATCAATGCCCATATATAGGTGGAAGTGCTGTGTTTAAAGCTCGATCACTTATTACTATTTATTATCCTTCAAGTTTGTTCGATGATTTGAAGTTGTGTAGTGATGTTGGTGTTTACAAACAATCTAGCACAAATAATAGTAATGCAAAATCAATCATTTCTAAAGAGAATGAATACTTGCAGCAAATTGTTAGGAATGAATTGAAGGCCAAAATAATTTCTGATGAATTTGCTATTTATCCAAATCCCACAGATGGTCAGATAGCTATTTCTTATAATATGAGAACTGACAGTTGGTTAAATATTATTGATATAGCAGGTAGAGTTGTTAAAGTGATCTATTTAGCTATAGAAAATAATAAAGTAATAGTAAATATTAATGAATTGAGTGTTGGACTATATACTTATAGCCTTGGAAATAAAAATTTAGTTGTACGGACTGGCAAACTCATTAAAGAATAGGTTATGAAAAATATAGTGTTATCAATTTTATTTTGTTTTGTTTTTATAATTTGTAAATGTCAAAGCAAACTCGGCAATGAATGGGTCTCTGGTGCTGGAGGCCAAAGAATAGGTTTTGAAAGTGGTGGTGTAACTACGCATAAGCCACTTTTTTTTGTTGGATATTTTTCTGCAGGGAATAGTAATATTTGCGATACTTCTGGGAAATTGATTTTGGCCAGCGATGGATATAATGTATTTGATTCAGCAGGAAATTATTTAACTGAAGGAGATACTCTTATTTATAAGAATTACTATGTTGCTCATAACGGTTTTAGCCTATTGTCCCAGAATAGTATTTTCTTACCAATTGATAGCGATAAATACTATTTTATTAACGCTACTATGAGTGATGCACGTTATGCCGATTGCCAAGCTAATAACAATTGCTATTTTGATTTGCTTTTATACAATGTGATAGACATGAAGGCCAATGGAGGTGCAGGCAAAGTAATACAACGTATGATACCCTTAATGCAAAATGCAAACCTTCGTAAAACGCAAATGATGGCTTGCAGACATGGTAACGGCAAAGATTGGTGGCTACTAAAACAAGAAGGAGATAATGCCGATGCGCATACTTTTTTGTTTACACAAGATAGTGTGTTTGATAAAGGAGTTCAAGTGTTTAATGCGCCTGTTTGGGGTGCATGGGATATACGGGGACAAAGTACATTTAATGGTGACGGAAGTAAATACGCTACAACCTCGCATGGAAGCAGTTCAGGCTTAATTTTCTTAGCCGATTTTGATAGATGCTATGGGAAATTAAGCAATCCTTTGGTATTGGAAATGCCAATAGGTTCTGCTCATAATCCATCAGATACTACGCAAACAGAACACTTATCTGTTGGGTTGAGTTATTCACCAAATGGAAAATTATTGTATGTTATAAGCAGAGCAAATGTTTATCAATATGATTTGCAAGATTCAACTTGGTTTCATGTTGCTGGATTAGACACAAGTTATGCAGCAGTTCAATTTTACGAGACTGCATACCTTGGGCCTGATAATAAAATTTATATTGGAAACTTTGGTGGATTAAGTAAACAAATGAGTAGAATAGATAATCCTGATGTAAAAGGAGTGGGTTGTAACTTTTGTCCACGTTGTTTGAGAATGGATAGTTTGGCAGGAATGTTTTCATTAGGTACTCCGCCATGTATGCCTAACTATGGCTTGGGTGAAAAGGTGTGTTATCCTGATGCTACTACTAATATTGAAAACAAAGAAAATAAGATGCTTGTACTTCCAAACCCAAGCTCACAAATTTTATATATAAAGAATTTGAATAAGGAAAAGAAGGAATTGTATAATAGTATTGGGCAAATGATTTATTCTACTATTTTAAATGAGATTGATATTTCAAATTATTCGAAAGGCATTTATTATTTACGATGTGGTATTCAAACAAAAAAAATAATTATAGAGTAATATGTATTCATCCAATACGAGGTGGAGCAAATCCTCTTTTATCGTATCAGCGTAATATCACCTTTCAATACATATTCTTTGCCATCAAAATTGCACGTGTATTTTAAAACATAAAAATAGGTGCCAATTTCCGCAGGAATGCCTTTGTAATTGCCGTTCCATCCATCGCCTATTACATTTGTTTCGAACACTTCATTGCCCCATCTATTGTAAATCTTAAAGTCTTTTAAATTCAAATTGATAACATGAATCAAGTGCAATTCGTCATTGATGCCATCTTCATTTGGTGAAAAAGCATTCGGGATATATACAGAGCATTGGCAATTTTCTTGTAGATAGTCGACATAAACGGTATCTATTCCAATGCAGTTTTTCACTTTTACTTCCACGATATATAATCCAGTTTTATGCACGGTATAAGTTGGATTTTTTGAAAAATCTTGCCATAGATAAGTCGCGTTCAATGTAGTGGCATCTAACACTACACTTTCCTCTGGACATAAGCTTTTATCAGGTCCTAAGTCAATTCTCGGCACCTCGTTAAACACTATATTTATCGTGTCTTTTTTGGTACAATTGCCTTGACTTAATTCGACCCAATACATGCCTGTTTGTGTAGCGTTAAATATTGGATTCGTGGAATTGTCTTGCCATAGATAATTTACATTCACTGTAGATGTAGCATTTAATTGAACTATGCTATCACTACATAATTCAAAATCTGAACCAAGATCAACTGTGAAAAATGGACCAACATTTACCAATACAGAATCTCTAAATGTGCAATTATTTAGATTGAGTTCTACCCAGTATAAACCTGAACTGCTAGCATTAAAGGTTGCATTGCTAGAGCCATCTTGCCAAGAATAATTTGCCCCAGGATAAGTTGCGTTTAATAAAGCAGTTTCGCCGTAACATAAAGTTTGATCGAGTCCTAAATTAATAATTGGTTTAGGCAAAATTGTAATTTGTATGCTGTCGGTTGTACTGCACCCTGTTCCAACTTTGACCCAATATAATCCAGA
>CANJRV010000037.1 GCA_947476825.1 Bacteroidota bacterium
ACAAGATACATAACTGATAACATGCATGAATTAGGAAAATTAATTATCATAGCGAACAGGCAGCTGTTTATACGTTGTGAGTTGGTTAGAAAAATTGAAAAATATTGTACCTATGATGCCAGGCATGATAGAGAAAATTATGAACAGCAACTCGAAAAAGCCATCTTAAGTTGACGCACATGCCATACGGGGTTATTAAATATTTGCAAGCCATAGTCGTATACGCTATCTTGCGTAAACAAAAAAGTGTGTACATTGGCATTATCTCCTTCTTGTTTTAATAGCCACCAATCTTTGCCATTACCATGTCTACATGCCATCATTTGGGTTTTGCGCAATTCCGCATTTTCCATTAAGGGTTGCATTCTTTTAACTACCTTACCTGCTCCGGCATTGGCTTTCATGTCTATTACATTATATAATAGTAAATCAAAATAACAGCTTCCGCCATTATTATGACAATCTATAAAACGAGGATCACTCATTGCTGGAGTGATGAAATAATACTTATCACTATCCATTGGCAAAAAAATACTGGATTGAGATTCAATACTCGAACCACCTCTATAATTATACCGAAGTATAGGTACCAAAGTATCTCCACCATCTATATAATTTGCATTACTATCATATACATTATACCCATCACTACACAATATCAAATTTCCATTCGTATCACAAATATTTGAATTGCCAGAATGAAAATAAGGGCTATAAAAAGTATCTAAATAATTATTTATTATTCCGATATCTTCAAATATTATTTCATACGAAATGCCATCACCTGTTACCCATACTTTGCCATGTTTTTTTTGTGCATTACAAATACTATATAAAAGTATTAAGCTACATAGTGCAAGTACTTTTTTCATATTTATTCTATTATAAGTTTACCTGTATGTATTGTTTGATTATTTACAAAATATTTGTAGCAATATACTCCTATATCAAGTGAACTAATATTTACACTTACTTGATTTATATTGGCACTCAAATATATTTTCATTCTTTCTCTACCTAAAATATCATAAATAACTAAGCAAGGGTAATACCACTTGTATACAAGGTATTATTCCCTCCTGTTTTGGTTAGTGTAATTTTATTGGTAAAGCCTCTCGATTGCATTCCGCAACCAAATATCAACATAAAAATAATCGAACTAAGTACATGTTTCCGCATGGCATTTTTGTTTATTAGTTAAGAGATACTTACCTTACTCCTCTATAAAATCAATGCAACATGATTTTATTCCGATTCTAAAGATATCAAACATTTTTTTGTAAATCACAAACATTAACATGAGCAGATAGATTTTTTTGAGGATTTTACGTTTTCAATCCATGATAAAAAGTAATCCGATTCCAATGTATTCTTAAATTCATTTCCATTTGTATAATCTACCTGTTCTCTTTCATTTGAATTTAAATAAGCGTTTCCATTATACAAAGACCACAATATATTCAAGCAAAACAAATTTCAAATACTCAATATTGCTTTGTAACATTACAAAAAATATCACTTAGCGGCAGTTGCATTTTACCAACAAATTAAATGGCATTAGATTTAAATGAATAGCTCCTTATTGACACAATTAAATAGCGTTGCGAAATTTGCCAATGGCAGTAAATGGAGCCGTTTTCTTTCCAATCCCATAAAATATTGTATCGCCATTAGTTCCAGATTTATTCATCAAAAAGAAGGTAAATTATACAACACAAAAACCTTTTGGGGACAAGCTTTTACGGTTCAATTGCCAGCCTCTACCGATATTTATTTATCGGGAGGTAAAACGCATGAATCTGAATTAAGGCTTTGTAGATATTTGATTAAGCATATTCAAGCAGAAGATATTTTGATAGACATTGGTGCTCACTTTGGATTTTTTACCTCCCTATTTTCTTTCCTTGCGCCTGCTGGAAAAATATTTTCCTTTGAAGCCTCCAAAAAAAATTATGCTTTATTGCAACAAAATGTTCAAGTCCTAAACAATGTTACTATTCATCATCAAGCTATGGCTAAAGATGATACACCAATGTATTTTTATGAATTTCCAGTTGTGTATTCAGAATACAATTCAATGAATAAAACACAATATGAAAAGGAAACTTGGTATGCAACCAATAAACCCATTGAAATAAAAGTGGATTCCACCACTTTAGATTTATTTTATACGAGCCAAAATATTATTCCTCGCTTCATAAAAATGGATGTAGAAGGCGGCGAATATGATGTGATTCAAGGTGGCATTCATTTATTCAAAAATCATGATGTCATTCTTGCGATGGAGTATCTTGAAAATTCGCGAGGCAATGAAAATCATCGTTTGGCGGCTGAATTATTAACGCAATTAGGCTATCTATCTTTCGCCATTAACCAAGAAGGTGAACTAGAATTTATTCCTTCTATAGATGCGTACTTGAAAAAAAATAATTTTGAATCGGATAATATTATTTTCAAAAAATAGTTTTCTGGCTCTCAAAAATGAATACCTAAAAAGACGCTCAACTACTGCACACAAAATCGTAAAAAGTAAGTAAACTTCGCACCATCATTTACCAATACCAATCGAATAGAAGGCATGGTTTTATCTGTTTGATTTACGTATTCTATGTCTTTTACTTCGTCCTTCGAATTCGCGTATATTTCATCATTCGAGTGGTCTACATCATCCCAATTGCCATCGAGACAATCTTCTAGCTCCGTTTGAAAAATTTCAAAATCACTCACTAATGCTTCTCTATCTTCTGAGGTCTTCACTTCCGCGATATAGGCTCTCTTTTTATTAAACCAAGAAAGATAATTTCGTTTGGTGCCTTTTATTTTACTTTTCGATTCATTGATATTAGAAGTCGCATTTGTAACTCTACCTTCAAAATCTTTAAACTGATTCAAAGCACCAGATTTTACAATGGCTGCTACTTGGTCACAAAAAGCTTTACCAACTTTTTCATTGTTATCGGCTTTATCCATAGGATTTATTTCAGACCTTTCTACCCTAGGTTTTGACTTCGTTTTTTCTTCTTGTTTCTCTTCATTGTCTTCGTCTTCCTTCTCTGCTGGCTTGTTTCTTTGCACTACAGCCTTGGTTTTTTTAGCGGGTTTTTCTTCTTCATCTATATCCTCTTTTTCTTCTAATTCTGCTTTTTCCTTTTTGCTTGCTGCTGTTGATTTATTCGGCGCATTACTTGCAGCAACTGGCGCAACTGGTGTTTCATGATGAGAAGTCAATAATACAATTTTACCTTCTTCATTCTTCCATAAGTTCAATTGCATGGCTTGTTCAGCAGGTTTATATTTTAAAACCAAATGACTAAAATTTTCTGCAAATGAATTCGCTGCGGCTCCATCTGTAAAGAAAAAAACTGTACTCGACATAGGCGCATTGGTCATATTGGTTTTTATCAAATTCACACATAATCCTGAATCAACACAATTCAGATTTACGCTAAAACCACCATGAGAAGCCATTACATAAATATGATTAATATCTGCCAATCGAATTCGTTGAACCACATTATTTTGTTTTTGCTCTAGCATGCCTGCCGTTTCAAATAAAGTTAATGGTGAATTATTATCAGCATTGTATTGACTAATGCAATTATTCATTACCAATATATTTTGCTGTACATCATTTTGCGCTTGCATAATTTGCACAGATGTCATCCAAAAAAGAATGGCTAAAATCCATTTCATGATTTATCTAATTTTGTAAAAAATGTAAAGACAATACTACAATTTATTTTTGATAAGGAAGAGAAATGAAAGACTTGGGGATACAATGAACACTACATTTCATAAATAAGTCAAATCCCATTTACCGCATTATATACAATTTCCCATAACCCTTTTCTATCCATTTATCTGCATTGTTTCCTGACTCTGCATAATGATCCATTTTATTTCCATTCAATGTAGAAACCACACGATATAAATAAACACCATTGCCCAATGGCTGTCCATATTGATCATCCCCTTTCCACTTAAATGGTGTAATGTTTCGACCTATATGCAAATTACCCAATTCGTCTTTTGTGATTTCTCTTACAATCTTTCCCGTCACAGACAAAATCTGAATTTTTAAATTAGAAGGAATTTGAAATCCAGTTAATGTAAAAATAAATTGCGTGGAGGTTGTGAAGGGATTCGGGTAATTGACAACCGATGAAATAGAAGGTTTCGTTACTATGGAAAAGTCTACTTTATAAGCAGCTTTGCTATCGCCATTTCCAATCTTATCCTTCAAATGTACAATCAACATATAATCATCGCCATCTACTAAAAACTCTGGTTTAAATTCTATTTGCGCTTGATTTTTGCTCGACAATTTTGCAGGGTCCGCAGGAATAAATTTCATCACATTTCCATCAAAAGGAATTTGGTGCTCTATATTATCGTTATGGTATTTGACATACACTTGAACCAATGCAGTATCATCTAAGGCTAAATATTTATTCTCATCTTTCAACAAAATATGAATGAATGGCTTAGAAGAAACGATGTCCTTATTTAAAATATGTACACCATCAAATGTGACATCAATGATAGGATTTTTATTATCTGGTACCACATAAAAGTCTTTGTATCCAATATTATTAGGATGATACTGTTCCTTTTGATCATTGTTCGGATTGGCTTCAATCACTAAAGTATTTTTTCCCGTAAATGTCGCCGTATTGATATCATATTGAATTTGCAAAGTATCTAATGACGTTAATGGTGCATATCGTTTAGAGCCAACATGAAATTTATTTCGATGACTATCGATCACATCATAATTAACCAACATACTATCCATTGGTAATGCTGTTAAATTTTCAATCGCCAATCGAAGATGTTGCTGTTGCCCTTGTCCTACAGTATCTTGAAAAGTAAAGAGTCGATTTGGATTAAGTGCCGCTTCTGGAACTGGATCATACAACACGCGCCAGTAGCGCATTTGCTCGGGCGTTGCAAAAATATTGTCATTCGTATTTAAAACCAATCTCAAACTAGGAAAAGTCTTGGCATCAATGAATTGTAAGCTAGTATCTGCACCAGTAACAGTCACCAATAATGTTTCATGCCCTTGCACATCAATACCGTAAATATCCACTTTACTGGTATCGCCAGCCGACAAATCTTTGCTATACAATTTTCGATAAAAATGATTCCAAATATTGGCTGGACCAACTTTTGTAGACACTTCATCACCTGTATATAACGAAGAAGAAAAATCAAACTCTGCATATAATTTTTGTGTACTATCTATACCTATAAATTGTTCAATTGTAGAAGGAATATCTTTTCTACTCCAAAAAACCATCGGTCTATTTTTGGTAAAAGAATCTATTTTGGTATAACCATAATTAAACAGTTTGTGGTATAAGGAAACACCGCTTCCATATACCGTTGTATCCGATTTCCATTGTTTGATATTTACCGTATTTATACTGCCACAACCACCGCCAACACAAAGTCTAGGTTGCATCAAAAAATAAAAACCATGTGGAATGGAATCTATAAAGTCCATGATTTTTTTCCGAGAAGCAGTGGTTAAAAAACTGAATTCGAAAAATGGATCTTCAAATGAAACATTATCTGGCGAAATTCGACAGGGGGCAAAACTACCAAAACGGCCAAGTCCAGTAGATTGATTTAATGTATTAATCCAAGGCTCGCCAGTTAAAGTATCGATCACAATAAATTGCAAACTAGAGAAACCAGGATATGGATCACAACCAAAAGTAAACAATGTACTTCCATTAATTTTGGCAATATTATCTGGCCACATATAAGTATACGGCGATGGACCATTCATGCAAGTAGTTTGTGTTTGCAGTTTTTTATTCAAGTCATTGAAGCGTAATTCTCTAGAATTGGAATCCAATGAAATATCATTGAAATTATTTTTTGTATACTGAAAATAATGCGACTGATTCCAACCTGCCGAACTTTGATCTAAAAAGATAAATGAACTGTTGGTCCATTTAAATTTGGCATTGCCTGTGCTTGAAGAAGTGTCCATAGCAGTGCGCCAATAATACACGGTACTATCTTTCAACGTAATAGGTGGAATCCATTTAATAACACCACCTGTACTTGTTATTTGGGTAGACAAAAGGGAAGGACTATTAAATTTTTCGGTGGTATCTATTTGCAACCAATAATTTCGAGATGTGACAAATGGATTCAACGTCGATGCTTTTAATGTTACACCTTGTTGCGACACAATACTAAATTCATACGGATAAACAGGAACTAAATCGTCGTTATAAATATCGAATGTGCGGATAACACTGTTGTTATTTTCAGAGATTTCGTCAATGGTACCTTCCTGATCTAATTGAATAATTAAGGTGTTGATACCGATACCTAAATTACCATTTGTAGGTATTTTTATGCTCAACATTTTTTCATTGGCAACCCCTTCATACTTCTTATATAAAATAATTTCTTCCGCATTATTGGGTAATATTCTTTTCACCAATAGGCTAATTGAATCCGTTGTATATTTTCCTAAATTATGAAACGTAATATCCACATCTAAGGAATCGTAGTTGGTGGTTAAATTCAGTTGTTTGAATTTCACACCTTTATCTTCAATCGCATAATCAGGTTTTGGATAAGAAAATAAACTGCATGCTGGATCTCCATTTAATCCAATTTGTTCGCAATGTAATCGCAGTAAATTGTCGTTTACATAAAACGGATTATTCATGAAAGTGTTGACATTGGAATTAATTTGTTTGCCAATGCTATTCCCATAATTCTTGAATGAAAATTCATTATACAATGAATCGGTATACGTACTTAAACTATTGGTAAGACCTGTATTATTACTTGCTACAAAGGCTATGGCACCTGCACTTGGCTGTAATACAAATTGTTCGTCCAATGCTCTTGAACCAGTTAAAATAAAAATATTTCCAGCGCCACAACCATTTGCAATGAAGAGCGGATAACGTTTATAATTATGATATTGCGAAGGAAAATCTAAATTATAATCCATTGTGGATGAAGAAGAATGTCCGAAGAATTGTATCAACCCAATACCAGTATTAAACAAGCTATCCAGCAATTGGCTATTGGCGGTTTCTACAGCCGAAGTACTTCCTTTTTTTAAGGTAAATACTTGTGCGCCATAATATGGTTTTTTAATAATGTTTTCTTGCCCAGATAAAGAATTTACTATGGGTGCTTGTTCTGCTGCATCTTTTGCGCCAGCTAAATGCAAAATTCTTTTTCTCCATAAAATAGAATCACTTGTTTGCATGCTGGTATTTGCAATGGCACTTTCATGATCTTTTATTTTATCTAAATAAGCCTTTACTTCACTACCATTAAAAGCAGAAAGGCGACCAATTGGAATGGCAGGCTTATCTGTCTTATCAAAATCTGAAAGTAAAATATCCGAACATGGATCTCCAAAAGATGGAATCGGGTAAAAAGGATAAGTTGTAAATGGAGCAGTAGTAAAATTTAAATAGTTCTTATAGCTAAATCCTTTCCCAATCAAAAAAACTTGTTTAGGTTTTGTGCTCCAAGCAGAGTTTGAAACAGCATAATGTAGAAAATTTTTAATGCCTTGTGCATGAAAATTATAACCATAACCAAACTCATCATAGATATTTTGCACATCAATTTTTATGGCATTATAAGCTCCGCCTTGCGCACTGTTTCTATAATTCTTATATTCTTCTATGTAATCATTTCCACTTCCATCATCCATCATTCCTTTGTGTGCGATGAGTAAATAATCTCCTTGATTAGAAGCTAAAGTGTAATTTTTAAAACTCACAGCATGTAAATCTGCAACAGCTGGAAAGTTAACTACAGCAAGACTTTGCAGGAATAACTTTTTAGTTTGTAATGGTGAAGCAGGTATTACAAATCGAATAAGTCCAGGTGTAGTTATGTCACCAAGGATGTATTGATAAGAACTTAAATCGTATAATTTTGGCGCAATAGACGCATTATTAAAATTAGAAATTTCTATATAATAATCTGTGGCCTTAGGATCTAGTTCAAAATAAAATCCAGTCTTGTTGCTAAAATTAAATTGTCTCGGATATCTAAATTCAATCGAAGAAATACTATATCTATCTGGATGAATTTGCCCTTGATTCAATGGTGTGTATTTAAACGTCATTTTATTTTGTGCGTTTAAAAAATTCATTGGTACAGCCGCATTCATTTTGGTAAAACTGAACAATGAAAAGGAGGAGTCTACAATGACATTTCCATTTGCAAAAATTTTCATTTCATGCGTTTGCAAATACGAATTACCAGCAACTATCGATTTGAATAATCCAGAAGGTGCGCCATTACTCGTATACGGAAAAAGACAGGTAAATGTAACCGAATCATTATTTACATTATTGGCTTTTGCCCAACCTTCTCCATTTTCAAATTGTGAAGAAGTAACCGTTAAATAACTCGATGACGATTCACCATAATAAGAAGGACCTTCACACAAAATAGCGCGATAGTTTATTTTAAATTTATCCCAAAAATAATTTTCTTTAGTTGGCGGATTAGTCAAATTATTTGCCAAGGGAACATAGCGTTTATTATTAATACTCGAATTATACGTGATAAAATAAAACGCAGTATCTGACAATAAACTTTGATTCGGATTCAATTGATCTTCTGCCGTTTTATATAAAGGCAAATCAATACTACCTGTCGCTTTCTCTCCATAAAATTCTATGAAATCACTTGCACCTAAAACACCTGCATTGCTTACAAATATTGGCATTTCAACGCCTTCACGAAATAGTTGAATATTATCGCCTAACACCGTATTGGGCATGCCTAGCGCCGTCAAACTAGATATTGGTATTCGATAGATACTATCTCCAGCGACTTTAAACTTGTAATAATTTTGGCTATAATTAATCCATTCATTCCCGAAAGTTTGCGCCTTCACAATTTTAGCAGAAAAAAAAACTAAAGCAATAAGAATAAAATAAGATAGAATTTTTTTCATCATTATTTGGTTTGAATTGGTTCATTCCCTCTTACATCTTTTCGCAATTGGTAATCCATTAATGTATTATCCATTTCTACTTCGCTTCCTTTTTTATTTATATTTAAACGTAGTGAAACAAAGTGACTATACAATGGACTATTCTGTACATTCAAACTGGAAAAAGAATAATCAATCGCCATATTTTTTATTTTCAAGCCTAGCCCAATCGCTGGTTGAAACATGGTTCGCTTTGATGTATTGGTCGTGTCATTGTCATCAAGTACTCGTTGAAAATTACCAACGCCTCCACGAACATAAAATTTATTGTTATAGCCAAATTCTAATCCCATTTTTGGATCTATACTCAATGGATTTAGATTAATCAAATTGCCATAACGTTTTCCATCCGCAGTTATATCCAAATTCATTTCTGCTAATAAATAAGCTTTCTTACTAGCATCTGCAAATCGAATTGGAAAATTTCTTCCACCACCTAATATCATTCGTGGTGTATTTACTTCCGTACTTCTAGACACGATATCATTTCCAGTTTGTGTCAATATTTGTTTTTCTTTATCCGTAAAATGAAAAGACCAAACGGTATACGTTGTAGTCACATCCTTTATCACTGCGCCTAATTTCCAAGCCCCAATTCTAGCTTGCAAACCGAGATCTAATCCAGCTCCCCAAGCATTGGCTAAAGTCCCAATATTGCGATGTATGATTTTAAAATTACCCCCAACATTAATATGTACGTCTTCACGATTTGCATATTTTTTAATATTCAATTTTTGCGCGTACGTAATAAGTCCGGCATAATCGGCAGCGGAGATGGCCTTAATTTTAGAATAATCTACCGAGCCATCTTGTTGAATCAAATCTAAAGTATATGGAATATCATCAATAGCAAAACGGATACAGGAAATTCCCAAAACTCCTTTTTTATTTTTCATTGGAAAGGCGGTACCTATATAATCATATTTGGCTATACTACTAAAATATTCCGCATGCATTAACCCAATTTGAAAATCACTCTTCACTTGATTCAATCCTGCGGGATTCCAAAAAGAAGCGTACACATCATTTACCGATGCCACTTGCGAACCCGCCATGCCCATGCCACGCGCGCCTACGCCTATATTGAGAAATTCATTCACATACTTACGTTGTTGCGCATCCGTCGCTTGTATACAAAATGCGGAAGCGAAAAGAAGTACTATTTTTTTTAACATATTGCTAGGGTTTTGAAGTATGGGTAACGAGTGACAGCTTGTATTATTGTCAAGAACAAACGAAAATACTTAAAAATCCATATACATTTGATTTTTATAAATGAAATAGTAGCAAATTTGCGCCATGAATTTAATTGAAGAACTGCAATGGAGAGGCTTAATACAGGATATTATTCCTGGTACAGAAGAACAATTGCGCCAAGAATTGACAACAGGCTATGTTGGTTTTGATCCAACTTCTGATTCCTTACATATCGGAAGTTTAGTACCTATTATTTTATTAATGCATTTACAAAAAGCTGGACATCAACCCATTGCTTTAGTAGGTGGAGCAACAGGTATGGTAGGTGATCCATCTGGTAAATCCGAAGAAAGAAATATGCTTTCTATGGAACAAATAGAGCGCAATGTTCAAGGCATTCGCGCACAACTTGCACATTTTTTACACTTCGATGATGGCACAAAAAATGCAGCCAAATTGGTGAATAATTACGATTGGTTTAAAGACATTTCCTTTCTCGATTTCATTCGGGATGTTGGCAAATTCATCACCGTCAATTATATGTTGTCGAAAGATTCGGTACAAAAAAGACTAGAAACAGGCATGTCCTTTACAGAGTTTACTTACCAATTGGTTCAAGGATATGACTTCTTTTACATGCACCAAAACTATGGTGTAAAACTACAAATGGGCGGCTCTGATCAGTGGGGAAATATAGTTACAGGCACTGAATTGATTCGTAAAAAATCTGGTGGAGAAGCATTCGCATTTACTGCACCTTTAATTAAAAAATCAGATGGCGGAAAGTTTGGCAAAACAGAATCAGGCAATGTATGGCTGAGCTCGAATAAAACTTCTCCTTATCTTTTTTATCAATTTTGGCTCAATACCAAAGATGCAGATGCCATTGCATATATCAAGATATTTACATTTTTACCTCCGCAAGAAATTGACGATATTATTGCACAACATGAAGTCGATCCTGGCTTAAGAATCGTGCAAAAAAAATTAGCAGAAGAAGTAACTAAAATGGTGCATTCCCAAACAGATTTTGAATTTGCCATTGCTGCTTCACAAATTTTATTCTCTAATGATACCGCCAATGCGTTGCGAACACTTACAGAACAACAACTGCTAGAAGTAATGGATGGCGTTCCTACATTCAACTTTGCAAAAGAAAATATATTGAATGGCCACAACATAGTGAACCTGCTTAGTGAAACCGGCATTTTTCCATCGAAAAGCGAAGCAAAAAAAATGATACAAAGTGGTGGCGTTAGTTTGAATAAAATAAAAATAACAGACATTGAATTTCTTGTTTCCAAAGACGATTTATTAAACGATAAATATCTGTTGATACAAAAAGGAAAAAAACATTATCACCTAATTATTGCACAATAATGAAAATCTATTCTTTCCTTTTTTTATTTATTATTTTTTGTCAAATAGAAAGTAATGCGCAACGTAAAATAACCATTCGAATCAATAAAATTGAAAGCATACAAAGAGTTGCTAAAGAACGAGGAGATACTACTTTTAATTTAGTTTCAACTGCTATTGGAAGCAATGCATCTACCAATAAGTTACTCAAAGAATATTTTTTCAGTTTGGAGCAACAATATTTTTTAGCCATGCAACATGAAGTCTATTTAAATAAGCAACTCGTGCTGAAAGAAAAAGCGAAACTAAAGCGAATGCGTTTTGATTTACTAAAAGGCTTATTAACTGAAAAAGAATTTAGTATTTTTCTCACCTTACAAGCACAAGCTGAAAAAAATGAATTAGCTAAATTAAAAATCAATACATCAAATCCAAGTGTAGAAGAAAAAGCAATTATGTTGGGGCTGGGTTGGGATTTATTGGGGCAAGAAATTATTTATTCCAACAAATAATTAAATACCATTATGACAAGAATTGGGTTACTATCTGACACGCATGGTTGTTTCCCAAAGCAAATTATGGAACACTTTGCAAACGTAGATGAGATATGGCATGCAGGTGATATCGGAACTACAGAAGTAGCAGACAAGCTAGAAAAAATGAAACCTTTTCGTGCAGTGTTCGGCAATATTGATGGACATGAATTACGTGTTCGTTATCCCGAAATCAATCATTTTACTATCGAAAATATGTCGGTTTATATGACACATATTGGCGGCTATCCACCCAAATACAACGCCATCGTCAAACCGCAACTTCGTTTACACAAACCGCATCTTTTTATTTGCGGACATTCCCATATTCTTAAAGTAATACCAGATATTAATTTGAATCTTTTACACCTTAATCCTGGTGCATGTGGTAATGCAGGTTGGCATAAAATAAATACACTCATGCGATTTAATGTAAACGATAATCGAATTCAAGATTTAGAAATAATAGAATTTGAAAGAGGGAAGTTATAGAAAAAAAATAAATGCTATTGGTATTAATTGGGCGGCACACACGTCCTGACTGTAAACGTCAGGATCCGTTTTCGCTCAAAGCAGCGAAATCCGGGCTCCGTTCTATCGTTGCCGCAATACAACTGCACTAAAGATTATTCCTTTCACCACAATTTTAGTTTAGCTATTAATTTTGCATGTCTCTTTTGAAACAAAATTTTAAATGCACTATCCATTTTTGTTTTACATTTATTCCCAATATCTCATTTACATTTCATGAACCTACGAACAAAATTGCCTTTCTTATTCTACTTACTTTTTCTGCAGCTAACTGCTCATGCTAAACTTACATTCAAACCAACGCTACAAAAGTTTTCTTGGCAAGTTACCATTCAAAATGCAAGCATAGCCATGCCACCGCATTTCATCAATGGACGTTTACATCCTAGCTTTGAAATCGGCATGAATAAAGGAATTCGAGCAAAGCATAAATCCTCATTCATCGATTATAATTTTTTATTAGGATATACAGCGCAACAATCTTTACAACGAACCATGTATTTAAAGTCTGGTTTAGGTTATTCTATTTCTCTATACAAAAAATGGCATATCCGACCGTCTTTACAAATGTCTTGGATGCGTGTTCGACAAAGCAATGATGAATTTGAATATATCGGCAATGGGGAATATAAAACGGTTAAGAGAAATCGTTTTCAATGTATGACGAGTGTAGGTTTTGAAACTGGCATTCCCATTCTTCAAAGAAAAAAGATGCAGTATGAAGCATTGCTCAAATACGAATTTGGTATACAATATCCATTCAGTATTATATCTGCAACTTTACCTATCAATCAAATACATTTCGGAATTAAAATCAATCCAACACTTCATTAAATTTCTTTCATGCGTTTCAGAATATTTTTACTTTTCAGCTTTTGTTTCCTCACATTTTTTTCTTGCAAAAAAAGAGAAACAGATATCGCTGTTTTACAATGCGATGAAAATTTTGGTTGGCAAGATAGCAGCTCTTCTCATCCTAAAAATGCAGTATACACCCAGCTAATCAAAGGCCTTACAGATATGGGTTTGCCAGGCATATCCTTGATGATTCAAGACGAACAAGGGACATGGTATAAAAGTTTCGGATATGCAGATATAAAAAATAAAACCAAAATGCAACCTTGTCACTTGGGTAAAGTTGCCAGCGTGACGAAGTTATTTACAGCGGCTATGATTTACAAATTAGTAGATGCTGGCAAAATAAAATTGACAGATCCTATCAGCATGTATATCGACAAAAAGTATATCGATAAAATAAAAAATGCAGACCAATGTCGTATCACTGATTTGCTTTCACATAGCAGTGGTATTTATGATATTGTGTTCGATCCTGAATTTATTTTGTATTCCTTCAATAATTTAGACAAAGAAAAATCGTATGAAACATTACTAAGTTTTGCTTACAACAAAAAACCTGTTTTTGATTATAACGCTCGACATGAATATAACCAAACCATGAATCATGTTTTATTAGCATTGATTATTAATCGAGTCACCAATGAAGATCAATCCTTGATGCTACGTAATGAAATTTTTTCGCCACTGCAAATGCATCATTCCTATATACGTCCACAAGAAGAATTGCCATGGACGCAAATTGCGAAAGGATATTACGACATCAATGCAACAGGCAGACTACAAGATTTAACGCCTTTATTTACGGGAGATGGTCGTGGCTTTACTGGTATTTATACGAATCCAAATGATTTGCGTTTGTTTGCGAATGCCTTGTTTCGCGATAAAACTTTATTAAGTAGTACCTCTCTTAATGACATGATGAATATACAACAATTTGATACAACATTGGCTTGTGCTGGCGGTTGTAGGGCTATGCAAATAACAATTGATGGGCAGGTGTATACTTGGTATGGACATCCAGGTGGCGAAGTAAATTATGGTGCTGGTGTCTTCTATTGTCCAGAAAAAAAAGCCACTATATCTTATACATTAAATTACGGAGTTGCTTTCACCAAAAAAGGTGCTTATACCGATGCCTATTTTGCGTTTAGAAAAAAATTATTTGAAGAAGTCAGTAGATAATTTTAAGGGATACCTCTTCTATTTCTACAATGCACATCCACATGCATTTCTTTTTTTGATTATATTCGCTTGCAATGAAACAACATGTACTCTGGCTTTGTAGTTGGTATCCAAATGATACCGACCTATTTATCGGAGATTTTATTCAACGACAAGCACAAGCAGTTTCTTTGTTTGCACATGTTGATGTTTTCAGTGTTATAGATGCAAACAGAACTTACAATACATCCAAATCATTTCCACAAATGACGGAGCAAGTGATGTATATACAGGCCTCAAATAAATTTACTAAATGGATAAAATATATAAAGGCACACCAAACATTTATCCAACAATATATACAACAAAATGGGAAGCCAGAAATAATACATGTGCAAGTTCCAGTCAAGGCTGGATTGATTGCATTGTATTGGCGATGGAAATATAAAATTCCATTCATTGTTACGGAGCATTACGGCATTTATAATGATAGCATAGAAGATAATTATCGAACACAAAGTTTTTTGTTTAGATATATCACAAAGCTCGTGTTCAAATATGCTGCAGCACTTACAACCGTAAGCCATAGCTTGGGTAAAGAAATAAATGATTGGGTAATAAAAAAACCTTTCGAGGTAATTCCAAATGTTGTAGATACTTCTTTGTTTTTTTTCAAACCCACTTTATCCGAAACTAAATTTCAATTTCTACATATCTCGAATATGATGCCGCTGAAAAACATTCAAGGAATGATAGAAGCAAGTGAAATGCTTTATAAACAAAGACAAGATTTTGAAGTACACTTTATTGGAAACAGTACCAACGAGTATGAGAATTTTGCGCATCAAAAAGGACTTTTGAATACGCTTATTTTTTTTGAAGGTATTCTATCTTATGCAAAAGTTGCGGAGCGAATAAAAGCAAATCAATGTATGATTATTTTTAGTGATTCTGAAAGTCAATCTTGTGTGGTGTTAGAGTCTTTATGTTGTGGTCGTCCAGCAATTGTAACACAAGTTGGTGGTGTACAAGAATTAATAAACCATCACAATGGATATACGGTAAAACCAAAGGATATTATAGATTTAGCAAACAAAATGAATGAAATGATCAATAATTATTACTCATTTGATTTGCCAAAAATTGCTGAAGATGCCAAAAACAAATATGCATACGAAGCTGTTGGAAAAAGTTTTATTCAAGTATATAATAGCTTAGCTAATCACACGAGCAAAGAATAATTACCCCCGTAGAAATCGAAATCCCTACGCATTAAAAAAGCCGTCCTTTCAGACAGCTTTTTTAATTTATTTATGCAAAGATTATTTCTTCTTAGCAGTTTTTTTAACTGGTGCTTTTGCAGCTGCTGCTTTAGGTGTAGCTGTTGCTTTAGGCTCTTCAGTTTTAACTTCTGTATTTGTAACTGCATTTACATCTAAGTCTAACATGCTTTGTAATTGACGAACTTGTTTTTTCAAGTCATACATCGCTTGATAAACTTCATCCATTTCGCTACGAGTTGCTACTGGAATATTTGCAAACATTTTCTCTTGTTGTCTTTCAAAATCTTTTTTGATTCCCATTTGCAAAGCACTTACTTCAGCCATTAATTTGCTGTATTCGTCTGTTTCAAACAATTCCACGAATTGCGCATCAGAAGCATTTAACCACTCTTGATACAATTTCATGATGCTTGTAACTTCTTCACCATTTTCAATTTTATGCATTACTGACGCAGCAATTTTCTCCATTACTTTATTACCTGTTGTATAAGTCATGAATTGCAATTCAGCATTTTTAATGTTGTAGATATTTACATTATTCAAAATAGCATTCCACTCTTGAATTGTTTTTGTGTCGCTATTTGGTGTCATCAATTTTGCAAAAGGAGATGAAGATGCAGACATCATTTGACCATAAGCATTGTTGTAATTATTCAACATGTTACTGTAAGGATTACCGAACATACCTGGCATCAAATTTTCCATTCCACCTTTCATGTTATTGAACATTCCAGTCATGTTGCTTGAATTATTTTTCATCATATCAGAAAAAGAATTTTGCATACCGCTGAAATATTCTTGTGTACCTGTTGGCATAAAAGAAAATGTTTTATCCATGAACTCTTTGTATTTATTCATGTCGATATTATTTTTGAATAGATCTAAATTGAATGTTTTTTCATTCATAGATTTCATCATTGGCATCCACAATTCATAGAATTTAGAAAACCCTTCAGACATATTGAACATTCCTTTGAATGAATCTTGTAAAGTTCCATTTTCAAAGTTCTTTTTTACATCTGTATAATTTGTATTCAAAATAGTTTGGAATTGATTCCAAAAACTTTTCATTTGTTCAGTACCTTTTTCCATTTGTTCTTGCATGTTAGCAGGCGTAAATTGATTCATCATTTGGTTCATGTTATTTTGCGCATTCATGTTATTCCACATCGTTTGCATATTCTGCATTGGATTTTGGAAATTTGTTGGGTTGCTCAAGTTGTTCATGAAACTTTTGTTCATTTCTTGCATTTGGGTAGCCCAAGTTTTTTGTTGGCTAGCCCAATTGGTAAAGAAATCATTCATTTGATTTGAACTATTTTTTACTTCTTCTTTCATTGTATTTGTAGTACCACTTACTTTTTCAAAAGTTTCTTTGCTTGCATCTACTGCTTTTTTGAAATAGTCAGCACCTTTTTCAATCGTATCATTCACGATAGCATTGCCGTTAGAGAATTTTTTGGTTGTTTCAACCATTGTTTCAACCGCTTGTTTTTGCGCGTCTACTAAGGATTCAAAGAAATTCTTTGATGTGTTTGATTTGTTTGTCATTTTGTTATTTATTTGCAGAGTTTTTAAAAAATTATTTTCACTTTCACCAATTCAATGATGTTGTTTTCTTTCGAGCACAAAAGTAATGTCGACCGCCAAACCAGCCTCATCTAAATTGTTATCAAAATAAAATTCGTATGTTAAAAATTAGTGATTCGTTCGAGCACGAGTATAGTTATACGCAAGAACAAGTAAACCTGTATGCACAAGTAAGTGGTGACACCAATCCCTTGCACACCAACGAAGAGGCAGGAAAAAACAGCATCTTTGGACGTTGTATAATACATGGCTTTCTAGGGGCAAGTGTGTTCACAAAAATATTCGGCGCACTTTGGTATGCAGATGGACATATCTACATGAAACAGAGTATGATGTGGATGAAACCAATGTTTGTAGATACAAAATATAAAGCTGTAATCACAGTAAAGGAAATTTTTCCTGATAAAAATAGAGTACTTTACGATTGTTCTGTATACGAAGTTGAGACTGGCGATAAGACCATCAGTGGTGAAGCCATGTTGATGAATAAGAAACAATACGTTTGGTAATTACCGAATTGTTTGCATTTCATGCCTTGCACTTCTTTCCTTTGTATTATTTCTAATATCTTTACTTTCTTAAAAAATGAATGATGAAGGATATTCTAGCTAGAATATATTTTGTGTATGGTATGCTCTTGTTTGCAATTACTATGTTGCCAGTCGCCTTCGTATTTTTTTTATACAAAACTTTTGCGAGTGAAGCAGTAGCAAACAAAGCGATACAAAAAGGATTTCAAATTTGGATGGGTATTTATATGCCACTCATATTTTGCCCTGTTACACATCGAGGCCGAGAAAACTTTAAGAAGGGCGAAAATTATGTAGTTACCCTCAATCACAATACTTTGGCGGATGTACCTGTGTCTTCACCAGGGATACCCGGACCCAATCGCACTTTAGCTAAGGTGGAGATGTCTAGAATTCCTATATTTGGTTATATCTATCAAGCAGGATCGATTTTGGTCACTCGTGAAGATGCCAAAAGCAGAAAAGACGCTTATCCCAAAATGATCGAAGCATTGGAAAAAGGATTGCATTTATGTTTATTTCCAGAAGGCACACGCAACAAGACTTCTGAGCCATTGGCACGATTTTATGATGGAGCCTTTAAGGTTGCCATACAAGCACAAAAAAATATTATTCCTGGATTGATATTTGGAACAAAAGCAATATTACATCCGAATAAAAAAATGTGGGCTTGGCCTCATCGCATCGAATTCCATTTTTTACCTGAAGTTAGTACCCAAGGTTTACAAGCGAATCAAATGGATCAATTGAAACAGGAAGTCTTCGTAAAAATGAAGAACTACTATTTGGCACATCAAGAGTTAGTGTAAGGAATTAGTATTGAATCCTATCAATTAGCACCTCCTATTTATTCTGACAGAAATTCTACCGTACTTATGTTGCGGATTTTCTAACACAAAGAATCTTGGTAAGAACCAAATGAACTTACATTTGTAATATGCTAAACACCTTGCTAAAATTCAACTTTGTTCTTATCGTAATTTTCCTTTCGCGATGCAGCAGCAATGCGCAAACCATCAGTGATATAGACGGTAATATCTACCCGACCATTACCATAGGAACAGAAACTTGGATGCAAGAGAATTTAAAAACGATTCATTTTAATAATGGCGATTTAATACCAACTACAACATTGTCTGTGCCAGTCGATTCTTCTTCAATTTATCAATGGGTTAATCCTATCGATACTAATTACTTACAAACCTATGGCCGACTATATTCTTGGTTTGCAGTTATCAGTAATAAAAATATTTGCCCCTTGGGTTGGCACGTACCAAGCAATTTGGAATGGATTGATTTAACTAATTTTCTTGGAGGAGATTCTGTTGCTGGAGGTAAATTAAAAGAAAATGGCACATCGAATTGGTTGAGCACAGATACATCTGTAAATAATGCTAGCTTATTTACTGGTCTGCCAGGTGGCTTTCATGGCAATCCAAGTGGATATATAAATATTGGTACACATGCACTTTTTTGGAGTTCCACCCCCTGGGCAAGCCCTGCTTTTCAGCGTGCTTATTATTATGAGTTATTTGCAATTAATAATCATTTTACAGAATCTGTCGCCCTTGCAAACTGTGGCTTGTCTGTTCGCTGCATGAAAGATTTCCCTTTAGATATAAAAGAAATCCCTTCTATAAATGGTATGCAGATTTATCCTAACCCATCGAAAGATAAAGTAAATATTGTGTTCAAGACAGCAGGACAACATCAACTATTCATATACAATATGATGGGTATGTTGCTATTACAACAACACCTTGTTGATTCCAATAACCTAATAGATATTCATGCTTTAGAGAGTGGTTTATACATACTTCAAGTGACGGAAGAGAACCAACATGCAGAAACCATTTTAATAAAGCAATAAAAAAAGTCCCAAGCAATATTACTTGGGACTTTACTCTATTTTATGTTTGCCTATCATTGATTGATATGCAAAGAATGAATTTATTTAGTAAACTGAGGAATCATACTTTGCGCCATAGCAACCATTTTTTGGATGCGATCTTCAGGCAGATTTCCTTTTTTAATTTCTGCTAATAAATCTGGCATTTTATTTTCCATTTCTATTAAGAAAGCCTCTTCAAATGCTTTTATATTTTTTACAGGAACTTCATTCAATAAACCATTTGTACCTAAATACACAATAGCTACTTGTTTTTCTACTGAATACGGTTGGAATTGTCCTTGTTTCAAAATCTCCACGTTACGAGCTCCTTTATCCAAAATTGATTTTGTAGCAGCATCCAAATCACCACCAAATTTAGAGAAGGCTTCCATTTCTCGGTAAAGGGCTTGATCTAATTTTAAAGTACCTGCTACTTTTTTCATAGATTTAATTTGCGCACTACCACCCACACGACTTACAGAAATACCAACGTTAATAGCAGGACGAATACCAGCATTAAACAAATTAGATTCTAAGAAAATTTGTCCATCTGTAATAGAAATTACATTGGTAGGAATATACGCAGATACGTCACCAGCTTGGGTTTCAATAATTGGTAAAGCTGTTAATGAACCGCCACCTTTTACCAAATGTTTGATAGACTCTGGCAAATCATTCATCTTTTTGGCAATCTCATCTTTACCTACCACTTTCGCAGCGCGCTCTAATAAACGACTATGCAAATAGAACACATCACCTGGGTAAGCTTCACGTCCTGGTGGACGACGAAGAAGAAGAGATACCTCACGATAAGCAACTGCTTGCTTACTTAAATCATCAAATACTATCAAAGCTGGACGACCAGTATCACGGAAAAATTCACCTATTGCAGCACCAGCAAATGGTGCATAGAATTGCAATGGAGCTGGATCAGCGGCAGAAGCCGCTACTATAATTGTATATTCCATAGCGCCATTGTCTTGCAATGTTTTCATTACTTGCGCTATGGTAGAAGCTTTTTGTCCAATCGCAACATAAATACAATAAACAGGTTTACCTGCTTTATAAAATTCTTTTTGATTGATAATAGTATCAATACAAATAGCAGATTTACCAGTTTGACGATCGCCGATTACCAACTCACGTTGACCGCGACCAACAGGTATCATCGCATCTATAGATTTGATACCAGTTTGCAATGGTTCTTTTACAGGCTCACGAAAGATAACCCCTGGCGCTTTACGCTCGATAGGCATTTCATATAATTCGCCTTGCAAAGGACCTTTACCATCGATTGGTTGACCCAATGTGTTGATAACACGTCCAAGCATGCCTTCTCCTACTTTAATAGAAGCGATACGACCTGTTCGGCGAACCTTATTCCCTTCTTTGATACCAGCACTTTCACCCATCAATACCACACCCACATTATCTTCCTCTAAGTTCAATGCAATAGCCTGAACCCCTGTTTCAAATTCCACTAGTTCACCAGAACTAACGCCATTTAATCCATAGATACGGGCTATACCATCACCTACTTGAAGCACTGTTCCAACTTCTTCCAATTCGGCACTTGAATTAAAATTGCCTAATTGTTGGCGTAGAATGGCTGAAATTTCATCTGGTTTAATACTTACCATATTGTTTTGTCTTTAAAATTAGTTTATTGTCAATTATACTTATCGTAAATTAGGAACAAATTCATTTGTCATGAACTGTTTTTTAATGTCTTTTAAATCTCTTAAAATGCTAGCATCGAATAATTTATTATTGGCTTCTAATACGAATCCGCCAACTAGTGTCGGATCTATTAGGGATTTTAATTCAATGGTGGCATTCGTAAATTGTGCTTGAATTTTTGTTTGAAGCATTGCCTGTACATTCTCATCCAACGGTTCAGCTGTTGTAATAACCACTTCGTTAATATGATTATGTACTTTGTATAAAGCTATGAAGGATGAAATAATTTCTGGCAAATGAAATTCCCGACCTTTTCTTATTATTAATTCCAGAAATAAGAAAGTCATATTATCTACTTTACCTTCCAAGATTGCCTTGATAATATTTGCTTTGCTATCAGCCTTAACTACAGGACTTTTTATCACTGTAATGAATTCTGGATTTTCGTTGCAAATAGTTTGTAAGCTTTGCATATCTGAATACATACTATCCAACTTACCACTTTCAAGAGCTAAGTCTAAAAGTGATTTTGCATATCGTCCTGCTAGTCTTGGGTTTTGCATTTTCTAGTTCAATTTAATTTCAGAAGCTAAAGAATTGATATAATTATTTTGTTCTGCCTTATTGCTTAGCTCTTTTCGCAATACCTTTTCAGCCACTTCAATAACTAAAGTACCAATTTGGTTTTTTACGTCTATGATGGCTGCATTTTTTTGGTGATTAATTTGTTCTCGAGCTTCAATCATTATTCTATTTGCCTCTTCCTTCGCCATTTCCTTTGCCTCATTAATCATTTTCTCCTTCGTTTCTTTAGCATCGCGTAGCATCATAGAACGCTCTTCACGAGCTTGATTCAGCAACAATTCATTTTCATTTTTCATGTTGCTCATTTCAATTTTCATACTTTCAGCGGTAGCAATACTCTCTGCTATACTATTTTCCCTATCACTCAAAGCTTGAAGAATTGGTTTCCAAGCAAATTTTTTCAATAAGAAAAATCCTATTAAGAATGACAAAGTCATCCAAAAGAAAAGTCCAAAATCAGGTAGTAATAAATCCATTGTTGTTTTTTAAAATTTTTTAAAAATTAAAAATACTGCATTCATTGCCCTTTGCGATGAATGCAGTATTTGTGTTTCTTAGAGGAACATTGCTAACAAGCCTACAATAACGCCGAAAAGGGCTACACCCTCAACTAACGCAGCTGCAAGAATCATGTTAGAACGAATGTCGTTAAGAATTTCTGGTTGACGCGCCATTGCTTCCAAGGCACCTTTACCGATTTGTCCTACACCTACACCTGCGCCTAACGCTGCAATACCTGCACCGAAAGCTCCACCTGCATTTGCGATTCCGTCTAAAAGAATTGTGTTTAATACTGACATATATATTGGTTTTTAAAAAATTACGAATTTGATTTGTGTGTGTCTACGGCATGATCATCGTGATGATGTTCCTCAATAGCTTGACCTATAAATACCGCAGCTAAGTTTGTAAAAATAAAAGCTTGAATCGCGGCCACCAATAATTCAAGGAAGAACATAAATACAGAGAAGGCTACTGAAAATATAGAAGCACTATACCCTGCAACTTGATTCATTGCACCGAAAATAAAAATCATGCACATCAAACTTAAAATGATAGTATGACCTGCAAAAATATTAGCAAACAAACGTATCGCCAAAGCGGCTGGTTTAATTAAAAAATTACTTAATATTTCAATAGGAACTAGAATAAACTTAATGCCTAAAGGAATACCCGGCGGATTAAAAATATGTCCCCAATAATATTTGTTGGAGTTGAATAACATCACTACAAAAAATACCAGCGTTAATACCAATGTAACTGCTATATTACCTGTAAGATTTGCACCACCTGGCAACAAGCCCATCAAATTATTTATCCAAATAAAGAAAAAGAAGGTTAAAAGTAAGGGCATGTATTTTAGATAATGCTTACCTAAATAAGGCTTTGCTACATTATCTTGTACGAAACCAATTACTGGCTCTATTGCATTTTGCCAACCGCTAGGTGCTTTATTGATACCATTTTTCTTATACTTCTTAGCAATACCTGTCATTAAAAACCAAAGCAACAATAAGGATATCATCATCGATACCACATTCTTGGTCATACTTATATCGTAAACTTTTGATCCATCAACTGCCACTATTTTTCCTTCAACCAAATTTTTATCAAGCTCAACATCTTTTGCATTGATCATTCTATAACCTTCATAAGCAACTTCACCTTCTTCAAATTTAGATGAAAGAAATGCCGAAAATCCTTTTGCAGGATTATATAAAATAACAAATAATGGTAAGGTTGCATGAAACTCGCCTATTGAAAATAAATGCCATTCATGTGAATCTCGGATGTGTCCAAATATTATTTCTTTAACATCTATTTTCTTCTTTTCGCCTTCAACATGCTGCTCTGTACTTGCATTATTTACAATTGGCTGTGGCTGAGAAAAGGAAATGAAAGAATATCCTACCAATAAGAAAAGTAATGCTACAAAGGCTTTCAGGGATATTTTCGGGGATAAAATCATCTCACTTTTTAATTTCGAGTGCAAATGTAATACCTAAAGATGATAGAAAAAAGAATGGATTGAATAACTTTGTAAAAAATATAAGTAGCTCTAGGAGATTGACTTCCTTTTTAGCACTTTAAGCCCCTCTATGAAAAAAATAATATCTATCGTTGGTGCAAGACCTCAATTTATTAAACACGCGCCTATGCAGTTACAATTACAGAAAAAAATGAATGCCCTTACCATTCATACTGGGCAACATTATGATGAAAATATGAGTGCGATATTTTTTAATGAGTTAAACATGCCGAAACCCGATTATTTATTCCAAATTGGCGGAAGCAAACCGCAAGGCGAACAAACGGGCATCATGATGATAGAAATTGAGAAAGTTTGTATGCAGGAAAAACCAGATGCAGTTTTGGTTTATGGCGATACCAATTCTACATTGGCTGGTGCATTGGTAGCCGTAAAAATGGGAATTCCACAAATACATATAGAGGCTGGATTACGTAGCTATAATAGAGCAATGCCCGAAGAAGTAAATCGCATCATAGCTGATGAGTTTGCTCATTTATTATTTTGCCCGACTAATACTGCTATTGAAAATTTAAAAAGAGAAGGTATAGAACATCCAAGAATATTCAAATGTGGTGATGTGATGTGTGATATGATACAATTAATAGCACCAAAGGCAGCTAGAAAAATAAAGGAAGACTATTATTTTGCGACCATACATCGGCCATACAATACAGACGATGATAAACGGATACTAGCCATATTAAATATTTTCAATTCATTAGATAAAAAAGTCATTTTTTCTATTCATCCAAGAACCCTAACACGCTTACATCAATTTGATATAGCCGAATCTGATTTTTCCAATATTCTATTTATTCCGCCAACAAGCTATGTAGATAGTGTGTCCTATCAAAAATATTGTACTTGCGTGATTACAGATAGTGGAGGTGTACAAAAAGAAGCGTATATGTTGGGCAAAAAATGTATTACACTTCGTAGTGAGACAGAATGGGTGGAAACTTTACACAATCATTGGAATACTTTGGTATTCGATAATTTGGAGGATATCTATAATGCCTTACTTACTACACCAATTAACTATATAGAGAACATGTATGGTGATGGACATGCAGCCGAAGAAATTGTTGAACTTATTGAAAAGCATTTATAAAATTGGGACCATTTTTATGCTTTATCAAATAGACAAATTACATAACTTTGTTTCATGGAAATGAAAATACAAGTCCCATTTCAGCAACTCTTGACAATAGTCAAAACGCTGACACCTTCTCAAAAAGCAAAGCTTAAGAAAGAACTTGAAGAAAAAACTGATTTGGTTAAATCAAAGCGAGAAGACTTCATTGAGCTTTTATTAAACGGTCCCGTATATAGTGCTGAAGACATAGCCACGATTGAAGAAAATAGAAAAAGTATTACAACATGGCGGACAAAAAATTAATGATAGATACATCAATCCTCATTGATTATTTCCGCAAGAAGGACAAATCTAAATCGAGACTTGTTTCCCATTTTCGTGAATACGACAAAATTTTCATTTCCACAATTACTGAATTTGAGATTTTCAACGGAGCTAGTGAAGCTCATAAGGAATTTTGGGAAACATTACTCGCAAGTCTAATAGTTTTAGACTTTAACAGGGTTGCTGCAAGACAGTCTGCGAAAACAATTGTTCAATTGAAATCCAAACGCAAGACAATTGACAAACCAGATTTGTTCATCACTGCAACTGCAATAGCATATGGCTTAAGACTAGACACCCTTAATACAAAACACTCCATTGACATTGAAAATTTAAACTTATTGACTAACCTAAACAACAACTAACTAAGGATAACTTTAGTTTAGATTTTTTGAACGTCTTTATCTTTTTAAAAAATGCCAATTCCAAACTTAAATTATTGCTGAAACGATTTGTATAAAAAAAAATCACCTCACAAAAAAAGACTACCCCATTGGGAATAGCCTTTTTATTATCAGCTCTTATACAAATTCTTAATTAGTAGTTGGCATCATCAATGCATGCAAAATATTTTTTGAATTCAAATACTTATTCGCAGTTTCAGTAAGCATGGCTGGAGTAACTGCTTTCAATCTAGATTCATAATTTAAAATATTTTCTGTTGGTAAGCCAAATTGTTGATACTTGCTTAAGCTACCTAACCAAAATCCATTTGTTTTAATACCAACCTTATATTTTTGTAAAGAAGTTTCATATGCCTTTGCCATTTCATCCCCTGAAATATTGCCAGCTTTTTTACATTCACCCAATATATCCCAAAATGCATTTTTTACTTTCTCCGCATTCTCTGGTCCGCAAGGTAAATAGCTTTGCATCGAAAATTTCTCCTTTGGATATTTTTGCAATCTCAAACCAACACCGCCACCATAAATAGCACTCATCTTTTCTCTAATAATATCCGTGATTCTATTATTAATGACTTCTGCTAAAAGGTTTAAACGCAATTCATCATTTTGAACGTAAGGCGTATAAAAATAACTCATTTCATTCACCATACTTTTTGGTTCTGTTCCGACCTTTAATGTAAACGAATTTTCATTCATTATAGGCTCCATATTAATATCCTTCGTTTTACATTCAACTTCTGTAGCACCCATTCCGCCTATATATTTCTCGACTAATTTTTTAAACCCTTCCTCTGGAATACTACCAACAAAAAAATAATTCATGCCATATGCGCTATTAAATCTTTGTTTATAAAAAGCAACTGCATTGGTCAAATCAATTTTAGCATAATCGCTCACATCTGGTATTTGTGCGCTTCTTGGATGGTTTTTATACGTGAATTTATTTAAAGAATCACCATAAAAACTTTCTGGATCTGATTTCATTTGTGCAGTCATTTGGATTTGTCTGTTTTTAAATGACTCGAATGCTTCTTTATCTACCCGTGGTGAAGTACATTTCAAATACAACAATTGCATAGCAATTTCAAAATCTTTATTCGAAGATTGCCCGCTAATCATTTCTGAATTAATATCTTCCGTAACATTAACTTGTATTGTTTTACCAGCCAAAAACTTTTGGAGGTCAGTGTTTGAAAATGATCCATATCCCATTTCATCCACCACATTATTACAATAATCTGCACTTTGGTAATCCTTACCAGTAAATAAAGAAGAGCCACCAAATCGATATGCCGAAAATTGAATTTCATCATTTTTAAAATTTGTTTTTTTGTAACTCACTTTAGCCCCATTGCTTAATGTCCAAGTAGTCATATCAATTTTAGCATCTTTTTCTTCCTTTACAATTTTACCAGCTGTTGGTTCTTTTTCTAACAATTTGCTTGGCAAAGCTTTCTCTGTATAGGCCACTACTGCTGATGTAAGACTTGCATCTACATATCCTTTCACTTGCGCATCTGTTGGTAATTTATCACTTGTTTTGGTAGTTACTAAAGCAAAATAATTTTTATCCAAAGTAATTTCTTCTTTCAATTGATTAACTTCAGTAATTGTCAATTTGGATAAATTATTTTTCATATAATTATACTCCCATTCAATGCCTGGTATTGGTTCATTGGTCAAAAAATGTCGCACCAATTCATCCACACGATTTCTAGACTCTGTCTTGTCTCTTTCATTATATGATTTTTCCAGATTCGCTAAAACAGCTGCTTTTGCTCTTTCCAATTCAGCAGCAGTAAAACCAAATTTTTTAATTTTCATGGACTCTTTAACCAATGTTTCTGTGGCTACCTTGATATTGTCGTTGCCACATATCGCAAACAGTTGAAAATTTTCCCAACCTCTTGCCCATCCACCTTCATAACCACCTGCGCCAAAAATGAAAGGAGGATTAGAAGAGTTTTTTAATTCTTCAAATCTGGCAGAAATCATACTGTTGAATAAGCTTTGTTTTATGTCTTCCATGTATTCTTTTGCAGTTGTGGCTGAAGCCTTTTTCTTACTATTCCCTATTATTTGAATAGATGTATATGGTGCTTCCTTATCACTTACTACCATTGCGCGACTTGCTGCACGAGCAGGTACATCAAATGATTCGGGTCTTGGTCTTTCATTTTCCGGATTTTTGAATCCACTAAATTTTGCTTTAATGATGCGCTCTGCCTCTGCTGGATCAATATCCCCTACTACCATTACAGCTTCTAAATCAGGTCTATACCAATCATGGTGAAAACGTTTAATCACATCATATTCGAAATGCTTTAATAAATAATCATCGCCAATCGGTAAGCGTTTTGCATATAAAGACCCATTCAAATATTCTGGCAACCAAATTTTCATCATGCGATCATCAGCACCTTTACCCAAACGACTTTCCTCCAATACTACATCACGCTCTTTGTCAATTTCTTCATTTTCCAATAAAGCCGCACCACTCCAATCGGCAATAATTTGAAACCCTTTGTCAATCTTATCTTTATCATCCGCTGGAATTGGGAGAATATATACCGTTTCATCGAAGCTAGTATATGCGTTCAAATCTGCACCAAAATCAACACCAATACTTTGTAAATAATGCACAACTTCATTTTTCGGGAAATTTTTAAGTCCGTTAAAATTCATGTGTTCCATTAAATGCGCAAGTCCTAATTGATCTCTGTCTTCCAAAATTGATCCTGCATTGACAACCATACGAAGTTCAATTTTCTTCTCTGGTTTTTTATTCTGAATAATATAATATTTCAATCCATTGGGTAATTGACCTGTCTTGATATTTTTATCAAGGGGTAATGTTTGATTTTGCGCAAAGGTGGCAAAGCTTACAAAAAGGGAAATAATGGCTAATACCTGTTTTAGTGATTGCATAAATTTTTATTTTTTGAAACGCTAATGTACTTGCATAAAATTAATTGCCGAATGGAAAAGCCAATTTTATTAAAATAAAATGGCTCTGGTAAATTTATTTTGATAACTATTTGGGCGGCAGACACGCTTTCCGTTTCAATCTTTTTGCTTGCTTCGCCGCAAAAAGGATTTCCACTTCAATCGTTGCCGCAATGCACGAATCCTTTGATTATTCGGTCACGCCATTTTTCTATCGGCTAGTAACCCACCAAACGAAATTTACATGAAGGAAAAAGCATCATTACATCTCATCCCCAACCCTTCTCCTCAAGCATAAGTGAGCACAAGCTTCTACTCTAAAAGTGTCTTTTACAAGGAAGGCTTCGCTTTGAGCGAAGCCTTCCTTTTTCTCAAATTTTATTCAAATAAAATTTTCCTATCGGTTGGTGTCCTATCAATCGAAATGTACCTTATCTTATCGGTTGGTGTCCCACCAACCGAAATACCGCATTAATCCAAAAGAAATCATGCACGCTGCCATTTTCCTGTCGGTTGATGTCCCACCAACCGAAAATATGATCAAAGAAAAAAGTTTCATTATACCAATTATAAATAATAAGTAGTCCAAATATTTGGAATTAGTTTTTTTTGTATTATCTTTGGACTATATAATAAATATAACATGGCTTTACCACTTCAAATTACAATTACAGAAACAATCCCCGAACTTCGATCACTTCAACGC
>CANJRV010000038.1 GCA_947476825.1 Bacteroidota bacterium
AACTTCATAAATCACTGGATGAAGTAAGCCAATTCATATCTAATGAAATCAAAACCCTTACCAAAGAAAGCATTAGAACTACTTGCGCATTTAGTTATATTTTTGCAGAACTAAATTGGACCATGTAATAAATATAATTGGTATTACACCTCATCCCCAATCCTTCTCCTCGAGGAGAAAGTAGCACTGGCTGACTCTTAAATGAAATTAATTGAAGAGTACTTTTCCCAAATATTATTTTTGGTTTCGCTGTTTGCTTAAACTAAATGTTCCATCAGGAAAAAGTTTCATTACACCTCATCCCCAACCCTTCTCCTCTAGGAGAAGGGAGCAACAAACTCCTGCTCTAAAAAGTATTTTTTATCCAAAAGAAATCATGCATGTTGCCATTTAAAATGGCGTATCAAATTTTGCAAAACGCTAGGCATCGCCTCATTGATTTTATAAATACTATAAATAAAACAAGTTAGAAGTAGAAGCATTTTAAAATCCTCTACATGATGTAGGTTTGGGAAATAATAAGCAGACACAACAGTTAACATCACATACAATCCAGATAAAATACCGAATACAAGAAATGGCATCACAGAAAATGAAGCTTTCTCCGTTGGAGATGTGGCAAGTATATTCTGCATCAAATGTATTTCAATCCCTGTTGGAACATCCTGCTGTTGCTGGGTTTGCAACAAGGCATAAAATCCATCTTCCTTATTTAATTGCGTTGACATCTTGCGAATTTAGATTTTTTCGTATTCAAATTTAAAGTTTTTTCTTGCTCTGTGTAAAATCACTTTGACATTGCTTTCGGTATAGCCAACAATTTCTACAATTTCTTTGATACTCATTTCTTCCAAATAAAATAAATGAAGTACCAAGGCTTCCTTTTCATTCAGCTTCGACAAAATATTTTCTACTTGCTCCTTCGTTTCCTTTTTATGTAAAGAACTACTTGCTGTCACTTGCAGATTTTCTTCGCCATATTCATTCGTCACTATATCTTGCCATTGGTATTTACGTTCCAGCTTTTGCATTCGAATCGATTCATTAAAAACGATTCTCAACAACCAGGTTTTAAAAGAGCTATCTTGTCTGAAGGTATGTAGATAATTAAAGGCACTCAAGAATGCATTTTGCACAGCCTCCTCAGCAATATTTTTATTTTTACAAATGGAAAAAGCCAACTGCCAAGCCGCATGTGCATGTAGGCGATAGAGAAATCGAAAGGACTCTCTATCGCCACGCAAAATTTGTTGAATCAATTGTTGTTCTTCCAAAAGTGAATTTACTGTTTACTAATAGTACCCACACCATCCGATTGCATATTATTAATTACCGCAGAACCAGTATACGTAATATTGCCCACACCAGAATTACTCAAGTCTAAAGTTTCTGTAGCATTAACATCTACCGAGCCAACGCCCGAGTTAGACACCTTTGCTATTTTATTCTGTAAGTGAATAGCATCAATTGAACCAGTACCTTCATTTTTAATATCGGCTTGGCTAGCACTACCACTTACTTCGATACTGCCTACACCGCCATTACTTATGTCAATGGTATTGACATGTACCGCAAACTGCATACTACCAATACCTTCATTGTCGAGCGCAAGTGTATTACCAACCAAGGTATCCTTACTGCTCATATCCCCTACTCCATTTTGACTAATAGACACCAAACTTTTACTGTATACTTTTACTTGTATACCCGGTGCATTATTCCAACCGAATGTGATATGTTTTTTGCTTTCAAAATCAATGGAAAGTTCCTTGCCTTCTACTTTACTTAGATTGTTGTAATATTCTTTGTCGTAATAAAAGACAACTCTGTTCACATCAGATGCTATAATTTCCACATCACAATTGCCTTCAGAGCTTAGGCTAACCACCTCAGGAATAGCAACAGAATCTTGTAGCATTGGGATTTCATTCGATGATAAACCTACATGGTTTTTTCCCCAGTGAAAGCCCATGTTATTAGAAACCATAGACCCAATATACAGCACTACGCCAGCAAGGAAAAGGAGTGCAAAGCCATAAAATAATTTAGAATTTTTCATCGTTCGTAGTTTTAGTTTCGTGAATGGTATGATTTTCTGTTCGGAAAGAATTAATTACATTGGCAATACCTAGGAAAAAAAGTATACCACCTGCAATACTAAAAGGCGGTGCTATATTGGTATTACATGACAAAAAATAACCAACCAATAAACCCAAAGCAATGGCGATTAAATTAATGCCTTTGCTAAAGGAACTTTTGTGTTGGTATTGTTCGTGATATTCTTTCAGGGGAGCAGGTGTAAGTCCTTTTTCAATCATCAATCGTCTTTCTTCCATTACTCTTTTCTTTTGTTGGTAATAGAAATACATGGCGAGAATAGGAACCATGAAGGTAAAAAAGATGGCAAAAAATGGGATAAATTCGTCGGGGGAAAAGCTGTTTAGTGTTTGCATAGTTTTTAAGTTTTCTATTTAGAGAACGAATGAGAGATAAAGGTTACAAAAAAGTTTAGGAAATAGGAAATAAAAATTACTCCTTCAGAAATTATAACTTAAATGTTAGTTGATAATCGTTGCAAATCGACAAGAACATAATCGAAAAAAGTATTTGCCCAATTGCGATTGGAAGAAAAAAATATTTGCTTGTTGGTGGTCAAAAAGGAAGACAAAAAAGTGTGATGTTTACATTTCATTCACCTCACAAATTATTAAATAGAATTTTCTTCCTGCATATCTTCCTCATTGTTTGAATCCAATAATAATTTTACTTCTGCTGTTGGCAATTCTTCAAACGATTTCAATTTTGCATTTATCTTTTTGGTTCTTGCTCCAACCAATTCATCAATATCATCACTGGCTTTATTTATTTTCTCTTGTGCTTTCTTCAACACATCGCCGAATTTTCCAAACTCTGTTTTTACTGCACTCAATGTTTTCTTAATTTCACCACTTCGCTGCTCCAATGCCATTGTTTTGTAGCCAAAAGAAATGGTAGCAAGAATTGCTGACAAAGTTGTGGGTCCTGTTAAAATGATTTGATATTCTCTTTGCAAAATTTCCATCAAAGCTGGTCTGCGAACTGCTTCTGCATACAAACCTTCAATGGGTAAAAACAACAACCCAATTTCAGATGTATCGGGTGGACTAATATACTTTTCGTGAATATCCTTTGCTGCTTTCTTAATTGCGTTTTCTAAAGCTTTACCTGCAGCATCTGCGGCTGCCGAATCGCCTGCCTCATAGGCTGCAAGCAATGTATAATAATCTTCAATAGGGAACTTAGAATCAATTGGCATCAACAAAATTTTGTTGTCTTGATTCTGTTGCGGAATCTTGATAGCAAATTCTACTCTATTATTTGTTCCTTGTTTTGTGATGGTGTTTATTTCATATTGTTCGGGTGCAAGTATTTGATCCAATATATTTGACAGCTGAATTTCACCAAGGGTACCTCTTGTTTTTACATTGCTCAAAACCTTTTTCAAATCACCAACTCCAACCGCTAAGGATTGCATTTCACCTAATCCTTTTTGAACGGATTCTAAATTCTTACTTACTAATTCAAAGGACTGTGTTAATCGTGTCTCTAAAGTTTTTTGCAACTTCTCGTCAACAGTGTTTCGCATTTCTTCCAACTTCTTTTCGTTGCCTTCTTGTAAATTCTTGATGGAAGTTTCTAATATTCTTTTTATGCTATCTAACTTCTCGCTGCTCGCAACATTTTGTGTTTGTTGGTTTCTCTCAAACTCTCCAAACTGCTCTCTCAACCGTTCTCTGTATTCTTTCAATGCATCATTCAATTCATTCTTGAATGCTTCCAAATTCTCTTTTAGTTCCTTTCTACTTTCCTTATTATTACTTTCAATCGTTGATTGAAATGAAGTGAACTTATCTTCAATAATTTTTGTCAATGCTGTCAACTGGTCAGAAAATGTTTTTGTAAAAGCATTTAGTTGATGGCTTACTTCTTCTCTCAAATCCTTTGAACCTTGCGATGCTTCCTTTCGGTTGGTGACGAATTCGCTTTTCAAACTTGATTCGATGTCCTTCATATTTGAGGTTAATGAAGCAATAGAATTTTTTATTTCTGCTAATTCATTGCTTTGTTCTTTCTTGCCTGCTTTAAAAGTGAGAATGATATTTACGATTAGGAGAATCGCAATGGCTGAAAGGGATATGTAAATGAGTTCCATTTTACGAAGTAACTTTATTAGTTTGGATGATGAAGGACAATTCAGTTTTAAAATAACTACTTTTTTCTTTAGGAAGATTTGAAAATATTTTTCCTATGCCAATCAAAATTTCCTGCTAACGGATAATATCTTTCTAGTTTCGGTAAAGTAATTTTTTGATTTTCAAAAATCTTGATACTATAATTCATTCCATCTTCTTGAAAAGTTTTTGAAACTAGAACTTTATAATGGCAATCAATCGCAATTAATCCTCTATCAAATGCTCTATGTAAATTTGGACACAAAGCAATTCCGTTAGTGATAATATCGTCATAGCTTTCGTTGAATGGAACAATATGACAAGCATCAACCATAGAGACATTCATCATAGCGTCTACTTTCATTCCTGAAATACAACAAGTGTAATTATAGATTTTTGGAATTTCTCTTTTGAATAAACTGCCACGAAGAAATATTTCCTCTTCGTCTTTATGCATCACCAACTTCTTAATTTCTTTTCTGTATTCGGCTGCATCTTCTCTCAAAATCTTTTCTTCAATATCATCAAATAGTTTCTGTTGTCCAACTTCTGAACTATTGTAATTACTTTTTGTATTGGAAAAATATTCATCTAATAAGAATTGTTGTAGTATGCTATTGCACATATTATCTTTCATCAACAAAAACAAGTCACCATCAATCACTGCACAATCAATTGCTGCATTCAAGTTTGCAAAACTTCTCATTGATGCTTTAAGTTGCAGAATATTTTCAAAACCTGCTTTCGGAATTAGCTTCCAAAACAAATCACTTGTCAAATGATAAAAAGGTAAAGCAAAACGGCAATCGTGATTTGATGTAACAAGTAAACTCCAATTTGCTTTGAATAAAGCAACTAATTCTGGAGTGATGTAAATTCTTTGGTTGGTATTTATTCCGCGTTGAAATGTTTGCAAAACAGAAAGCAAAAGAATTGGCTTATGTGGAGCAATTCCGTGAGCCCTATCCATTCGTAATTTTCGAAAAGCTAGAAGATATTTTTGAAGTTGCTCCTGCATTTGATTGGTGGATGTATAAAATTAGAGAATGAAGCGAAAGCCTTTTACATCCTGACATTGATTGAAATGTAAAATAATATTTTGCAAGGAAATTTTATTACAACAAAGAAATAAAAGGAATTCTAAAGAAAGCAATTTATTTGATTATTTGGACTTGCTCAAAAAGCAGTTATAGCAAATATTGAAGGCTAATCACAACTAGAAAATTACAACTTCTAGATTACCACAACACAGTGCAAGGCCTGTTGAACTCCTGTTACATCTCTTTACTCCTTTCATTCAATAACCTATGTTATTTTTTCTAAGGAGCATTTTTTTCACTTTCGTTGCCGAAATAAATTTTATTAAATCTTAATCCCTAATCTTAAACATATGTGTTTTTCAGCAACAGCTAGTTTTACAGGAGCCTCCGTTCTCACTGCAGTAGGTATGAAAACTATTGCAACTACAAAAAAACCAAATCAATATTACTTGGCTTCAACACCGCTTATTTTTGCTCTTCAACAATGCTCGGAGGGAATCCTTTGGCTCTCCTTTTCTAACCCCTCCTTAGCACACCTGCAAAGTATTGCTGCCTATACTTTTGTAATGATTGGCGCTTTGGTATGGCCAGTTTGGATTCCATTTGCTGTTATGCAATTAGAACCAATTGAAAAGTGCAAATCCAATATTCGTATTACATGCTTAATCGGATTATGCTTTTCCTTGGTACTAAGTACATGTATGTTTTTTTATCCAGTGACAGCAGAAATACAAAGCCATCATATCCGATATCATTTTCTATTCCCCAACTATGTAGAGTATGCTTACCTGATGTATTTTGTTGCCGCTGTTGTACCAGCATTTATATCTAGCATCCAACATTTGCGTCTCGTTGGCATTCTATCCGTGATTACCCTTGTAATAGCTGAACTAGTGTATCGTCAATTTGTATTTTCTGTGTGGTGCTTTTTTGTATCTATCATTAGCTTATTCATTTATAGCGTTCTACAAAAAATAAATAACAGTAATTAAGCACCTACAACAGCAGGAAAAAAACATGTATACCAAAAAGAGCAAAACAATAACTACCATGCTGCCTTATTGTCTATTTTAATAGATTTGTAATCCCTTCAAAATTTTAAACCTCAAAACATCAACCATGAAAAAACCTCAAAAACCACTATGCGAACTCAGAGAAGATGAAAGAATAATTGGTATTGGCGCGCCTAGAGAGCATCTTAACCCAAAGAGTCGATCTGTAAAAAGCAAAACAACCGTAAGCGTGAAAGACACAAAAAGTAAACCTGTTCAATAATTTTAAGAGGGAAAATCCTCAAATATTAGCCAAATCATTCTTCAATTTTGCTATTTACTTATTTATAAAAGCATGTATATTTGTTCAGAATAAATGTTGTAAGTGCTTAGCTTATACTTACCGAACATAAATCAACAACATTTCATAAAGAGATAAAACAGTTCATCCCTTCATTTGATACTTATGCCTGAGTTAATGAATAAGAAAGAAATTATTGTTTTCCAATCTTTTAAAGAGCAAAAAGATGCAGAAGATGAATCTATACGTCACCTACTTCCTGCCGAACGTCTACGCTTAACAACGGTATTGATTAAGCTTATGTATAAGAAGCAACTTGAAGAAAATATCATTTCAAAAAGAATAAACTTCATTCAATCCTAATATGAATGTATTTATTGCAGCACACCAAGAAATACTTGAGCTAATGCTAAAACATGAAGTAGAGTTTATGTTGATTGGTGGTTATGCCGTTATTTATTATGGCTATATGCGTACCACAGGAGATATGGATTTATGGCTGAAACCTAGTAATGAGAATAAATTCAAAATGTGCAAAGTATTTGATGAAGCTGGATAAGAAGCACAAGATATTCTGGCGTTAGAAAATTTAAATTTCGAAAAAAAAATAGTTTTTAGTATTGGTCTCGAAGCGCAAAAAATAGACTTCCTCACCCATATCAATCTTATACAATACCACGAAGCAGAAAAAAATAAAGTGATAGCTATTATTGACGAAATGAAACTTCCAATTATTCATTTGAACGATTTAATACTTTCAAAAATGAATACTGAACGATTAAAAGACAAAGCAGATATTGAAGAACTTCAACGTATCAATCAACTAAAACCCTCGCATTGAGCGAAGTCGAAATGAGCGAAGTCGAAATGAGCAATCTCGCATTGAGCAATCTCGAAATGAGCAACCTCGAAATGAGTCGAAATGAGCAACCTCGAAATGAGTCGAAATGAGCAACCTCGAAATGAGTCGAAATGAGCCGAAATGGGACAAAATGAATCGAAATGAGCAACCTAGCAACATTGTTCAATGATACAAATACAAAAAAAAGACTACCCAAAATGAGTAGTCTTCTTCTAAAATATTTTATAAAAATTATGCTGCTACTGTAGATCGTCCAGTAATTCTACCGGTTTCCATTAAACCATCATAATGACGCATCAGTAATTGACTTTCTATTTGTTGTAAGGTGTCTAAAATTACACCAACCATAATCAACATGGAAGTACCTCCGAAGAAACTAGCTAAACCTTGCGTAACATGTAATTGTCCAGCAAGACCCGGTAAGATACCGATAGCAGCTAAAAAGATTGCACCTGGTAAAGTAATTCTATCCATGATAGCACCGATATAGTTTGCTGTATCGGTACCTGGTTTAATACCTGGAATAAAACCATTATTACGTTTTAAATCTTCAGCCATTTGGTTAGGATTAAATATCAATGCGGTATACAAATAGGTAAAACCAATTACCAAAATAGCATAAAACACATTGTACCACAATGAACCAGGATTGGTCAAATGTTTCACTATGCCTTGTGCTGTATCCGTGTTAGAAAATCCTATGAGAGTAGAAGGAATAAACAACATCGCTTGCGCAAAGATGATAGGCATTACACCTGCACTATTTACTTTAATTGGAATAAAATCTCTGTTACCAGAAATATCACTTACTGAAGAAGCTCCTACTATACGACGAGCATAATTCAATGGGATACGACGAGTACCTTGAACCAATAAAATAATGCACATCACGATAACAACTAATAGTGCAATTTCAATTAAGAAGATTAATAAACCACTACCTGCACCTTGTGTTTTAGATTGTAATTCTTGCATTAAAGAATGCGGCAAACGAGCGATGATACCAGCAGAAATAACCAATGAAGTACCGTTACCAATTCCTTTGTCTGTGATTTTTTCACCTAACCACATAACGAATAAAGTACCTGTTGTTAAGATGACAACAGTTGAAAGCATCCAACCAAAATTATCTGCTATAATTGCATTTCCATTTTGGCTTCTTAAATAAGTAATATAACCGATTGCTTGAAACAAGGTTACAGCAATGGTTACATATCTTGTGATTAAAGTAATTTTTTTACGTCCACTTTCTTCTTTGGACATTTTTTGTAATTGCGGGATAGCAATCTGTGCTAATTGCATAGCTATACTTGCCGAGATATAAGGCATGATACCTAACGCAAAAATGGATGCCTTGTTAAAGGCACCACCAGCGAACATATTAAACAATCCTAGAAGTCCATTTTGATTGGCATTGCTGCTTAAATCATTTGGGTTTATACCAGGTATAACCACATGGCAGCCCACACGATAAATCAAAAGCAAAGTAAGCGTGAACACGATTCGATTACGAAGTTCATCAATACTCCAAATATTTTTTATTGTATCTATAATTTTTTTCATTCTACTTCTATATTCTTTTTTTAGAACCGCAATTTAGGGTTAAAAATTTCTTTTTCAAACTTAATTATTCAATTATATTCTGTATAAACGAGAGCAGAACGCCATTTCTTTGAGTTTAATTTCTGTTCAAATTAGAGTTATCTGGACTAAATGATTTCGATCGAACCACCTGCAGCTTCAATAGCTAATTTTGCACTTGCACTTACAGCATTTACTTTGAATGAAAGTTTAGTTTTAATTTCACCTTTACCCAATACTTTTACTAAATCAGTACGACTTAAAATACCAGTAATATATAAAGTTTCTGGCGTAATTTCTTGTAACTCATAGCGCAATGCTAAAGCATCAATTTGATCAAGGTTCAATACTTTATAAGAAACACGGTTGATATTCTTGAAACCACGTTTTGGTAAACGACGATGTAATGGCATTTGACCACCTTCACTTCCTCTTCTATAATTGTGACCAGCGCGAGCTTGAGCACCTTTATTACCTTTTGTGGATGTACCACCTTTACCAGAAGAATTACCTCTACCTAATCTTTTACCTGGTCTATGTGTAGAACCTTCTGCAGGTTTTAACGTATGTAAATTCATGATTTTTATTTTTCAGTTTTTACTAAATGGGCTACTTTACTAATCATGCCAAGGATTTGCGGAGTTGCCTCATGCTCTGCACTTTGACTTATTTTTTTTAAACCAAGTGCTATTAAAGTTGCCTTTTGACGTTCTGAACGATCAATCGAACTTTTAACTTGTGTTACTTTTATCTTACTCATTTTATTTAATTCTTTATGCTTATCAATAGGGTTCGCTAAAACAATTACCCGTTAAATACTTTTTTCAAACCAATATTTCTATCTCTTGCTACTTGGATTGGTTCACGCATTTGAGCCAAGGCTGAAATTGTTGCTTTTACTACGTTGTGTGGATTTGCAGAACCTAGTGATTTTGCCAATACATCCGTAATACCAACACTTTCCAAAACCGCACGCATGCTACCTCCTGCAATAACTCCAGTACCATGAGAGGCTGGTTTAATCATTACCTTTGCAGCACCTTCTTTTGCCACAATTTCATGCGGAACAGTACCACGCAATACAGGAACTTTCACTAAGTTTTTCTTAGCATCATCAATTCCTTTTTGAATGGCCATTTGTACTTCTTTGGCTTTTCCTAAACCATGACCAATTACGCCATTACCATTTCCAACTACTACCAATGCAGAGAAGCTAAATGTACGTCCACCTTTTGTTGTCTTAACAACACGATTTACGGATACTACTTTTTCTTGCAATTCGATTTCGCCAGATTTTACTTTATTTGTTTCTGTTTTAGACATTATATATGTTTAAATATTCTTTGTATAGGTTTATTTCAAGCTTAGAATTTAAGGCCAGCTTCTCTAGCGCCATCAGCAACAGATTTGATACGTCCATGATATAGGTAACCACCTCTATCAAATATACATGTATCAATTCCTTTTGCCAATGCTGCAGTTGCAATAGCTATACCAACAGCTTTTGACTTTTCAACTTTAGTACCTGTAGTAGCCATTGTTTTATTCCTACTGTTTGCGGCAGCCAATGTTACTCCTGTAGCATCATCAATTAATTGCGCATATATTTCCTTATTGCTGCGATATACAGACAAACGAGGTCGTGAAGTGGTGCCGGATATTTTAGCACGTATTCTCCATTTTAGTTTTTGTCTTCTGATTACTTTAGCGTCCATTTTATTTTATTTTTGATGAAAATGACTGTTAACCATTCTCTGATTTTAATTAATTATTTACCTGCTGCTTTACCTGCTTTACGACGGATGTATTCACCTACATATTTCACACCTTTACCTTTGTAAGGCTCTGGTTTACGTAAGCCACGAATCTTTGCCGCTACTTGACCTAGCAATTGCTTATCAGAACCCGCCAAAGTGATAATTGGATTGGCTCCTTTCTCCGTCAAAGTAGTGATAGACAATTCTTTTGGTATTTCGAAAATGATATTGTGAGAATAGCCTAATGCTAAGTCCAAAATATTTCCTGTATTGGCTGCTTTAAAACCCACACCAACCAATTCTAACTTCTTGGTAAAACCATCGGTTACACCTACTATCATATTAGCAATAATAGAACGATACAAGCCATGCATGGCACGGTGGCGAATTTGATCTGTAGGTCTTTTTACTTCTACTTTTCCTTCGCTTATTTCTAAAATGATATCTCTATCAATATTTTGTTTTAATTCGCCTTTTGGTCCTTTCACTGATACTTCATTTGTGCCACTCACTTGAAGTGTAACACCTGTAGGTATAGTAATCGGTTGTTTTCCTATTCGAGACATTGTTGTATTTTTTATGGTTTAAAAAAAGAGAAATTGATACTCTATTTTTTGATAATTATTTTAATAGATGTGGCATAATACCTCACCGCCAATATTATTTGTTTTAGCTTCTTTATCCGTCATTACTCCTTTTGAAGTAGAAAGAATTGCAATACCTAATCCATTTTGAACTCTTTTAATTTCAGTTGGTTTAGCGTACTGACGAAGTCCTGGGCGGCTCACTCTTTCTAATCCACGAATAGCAGGAACTTTTGTATTGACATCATACTTCAATGCTATTTTGATAATGCCTTGTTTGTTATCTTCTTCAAATTTATATTTCAAGATATAACCCTTATCATACAATATTTCAGTCATTTTCTTTTTCAAATTTGATGCTGGAATATCCACGATACGATGACCAGCCATTTGTGCATTTCTGATTCGCGTTAAAAAATCGGCTATAGGATCTGTTACCATTTTACTTTAATTTTTATGTTGAATGTTGAATGTTGAGTTTTTAGTTTCTCATCCTTCTTTATTCAGGTATTTTAAATAGTTTTTATTTAATTTATTCTTATTTTAATTGATTTTAGTACAAAGCATGCATAAATTTAAATTCAACATCCAAAGTAGAAATCATATGTAGGTTATTACCAACTCGCTTTTCGTACGCCTGGAATTAAGCCATTAAGTGCCATGTCACGAAACATGATACGTGAAATTCCAAAATGCCGCATATACCCTTTACCTCTTCCAGTCAATTGGCAACGATTATGTAATCGAACTGGCGATGCATTTTTTGGTAATAAATCAAGAGCAGCATAATCACCAGCAGCTTTTAAGGCCTTTCTTTTGTCTGCATAATGCGCTACCATTTTTTCGCGTTTGCGTTGTCTAGCTTTGATTGATTGTTTTGCCATGACTATTAATTATTTTTTACGTTTAAGTTTTTAAAAGGCATCCCTAATTCTTTCAATAATTCATAAGCTTCTTCATTTGTTCTTGCAGAAGTTACAAAGGTGATATCCATACCACTGATTCTAGGTAATTTATCAATATCTATTTCTGGAAAAATAATTTGTTCATTGATACCGATGGTATAATTACCACGACCGTCGAATGCTTTATCATTGATACCTTTGAAATCTCTCACACGAGGTAAGGATACGGATACAAAACGATCCAAGAAATCAAACATATTCTTTCCACGTAAAGTAACACGTGTGCCAATTGGCATATTTTTTCTTAATTTGAAATTAGATATATCTTTTTTAGACATTGTAGCAACCGCTTTTTGCCCAGTAATATTGGACATTTCTTCAATAGCCACATCAATCAATTTCTTATCGGCAACGGATCCTTTTACACCTTGATTAAGACATATTTTTATCAATTTCGGACACTGCATTACTGTAGTATATCCAAATTTCTTCATTAACGCAGGTACAACTTCTGTGCTGTACTTCGTTTGCATACGTGGTTTGTAAGTTACTGTACTCATTACTTGATTACCTCCCCTGATTTTTTTGATATTCGAATTGCTTTTCCTTCTTTACGTTCGCGACTAATTTTTGTAGCCGATTTTGTTTTTGCATCCCAAAGCATTACATTGGACATAGCAATAGGCGCTTCTTCCTTCACAATACTTCCTTGTGGGTTTTGTGCGTTCGGCTTTTTATGTTTTGTTTTAATATTCACACCTTCTACCAACACTCTAGGGCTAGTTTCGTCAGGTATAACGGAAAGAACTGCCTTAGGTGTAGTACGATCCTTATCAGAACCAGCAATTACAACTACTTGGTCGCCTTTCTTAATAGAATATTTAGGTTTAAATCTGTTTCTCACTTTACTTAATTTTATAGATTAAAGCACTTCTGGTGCTAATGATATTATTTTCATGTATCCTTTGTCTCTTAATTCACGAGCTACTGGCCCGAAAATACGTGTTCCTCTTGGATCATCTGCAGCATTTAAAATAACTACAGCGTTGTCATCGAAACGAATATAAGAACCATCTTTGCGTCGAAGCTTATGTTTAGTACGAACAATTACAGCTTTTGCAACAGTTCCCTTTTTGATACCGCTTCCAGGCATAGCATCCTTTACAGTCACAACTATTTTATCGCCTATGTGCGCGTAATCCTGTCCTGAATTGCCCAGTACACGAATACAAAGTACCTCTTTGGCACCACTGTTATCGGCTACGGTTAATCTACTTTCTTGTTGTATCATTTTATATTAATTTGACGATTTGATGAGGAGTTATTTTAGAAATGAACTTCAGCTCATCTTATCATTATTTACTTTTTTTGATTCCTTTTATATTTCAGTAATTTTTCAATTACCAAACTCCCAAATTCACTATTTCACTTTTTCAACTATTTCTACAAGTCTCCAGCATTTATTTTTACTTAATGGTCTGGTCTCCATTATCTTCACGATGTCCCCGATGGAGCACTCATTTTTTTCGTCATGAGCCATAAATCGTGTAGTCTTTTTCAAGAATTTACCATAGATAGGGTGTTTCACTTTACGTTCTACAGTAACGGTAATGGTTTTTTCCATTTTATTACTGACTACCAACCCTGTACGAGTTTTTCGACGACTTCTTGCTGTTATTAGTTCTTCCATTGGAATGGTTTTTACTGTTATTATTTTACTTTTCTAATTGTTTTCTACGTTGCTCCGTTTTCAATTGCGCCAATTCACGACGAATGGTACGAATAGCCATTGGGTTTTCGATTGGTGTAATAGCATGACTGAATTTCATTCTTTTCATGCGTAATGTTGCATCCTCGATATTTTTTAATACATCAGCTTCACTCATCGAGCGCACATCCAATACATTACTTCTTTTTTTTGTGTTTGCCATTTCATTATTATTTTAAAGGATTAAGCTTCTGCATAATCTCTACGTACTACAATTTTAGTTGCTATAGGTAATTTTTGTGCTGCAAGAGACAATGCACCTTTTGCCACTTCTAAACTTACACCAGATATTTCAAACATGATACGACCTGGATGTACGACCGCTGCATAGTATTCAAGATTACCTTTACCTTTACCCATACGTACTTCAGCTGGTTTAGCAGTAATTGGTTTATCTGGGAAGATACGAATCCAAACTGATCCTTCACGTTTCATGTGACGTGTCATTGCTTGACGAGCTGCTTCAATTTGACGATTAGTTATCCATTTAGGCTCTAATGATTTCAAACCGAATGTTCCAAAAGCCAATGTAGCTCCTCTTTTTGCATCACCTTTAATTCTACCTTTGTGTGCTTTTCTGTGTTTCGTTCTTTTTGGTTGTAACATTTTCTATTGATTATAAGAATTGTTCAAAAATTAATTTTTTCCTCCGCGTTTAGCACCACCAGTACCACCGCCTCTATTTCCACCACCTCTTCTATCATCTCCACCTCTTTCTCTATTTCCACCAAATCCACCGCTTCTTCCACCGCTAAAACCAGTTGGTTTATCATTTCCAGCTACGATATTTGGATTCAAATCTCTTTTAGCCAACACTTCACCTTTACAAATCCAAACCTTAATACCTATTTTTCCATAAACCGTTGTTGCAAATACATTCGCATAATCAATGTCCATACGGAATGTATGCAATGGTGTACGACCTTGTTTCATTTCTTCACTACGTGCAATCTCCGCACCACCTAAACGACCACCACATTTCACTTTAATACCTTCAGCACCCATTCTCATTGTATTTTGAATCGCCATTTTCACAGCTCTCTTGAAGTTTACACGTCCTTCAATTTGTTTTGCTATAGAGTCAGCTACAATTTGTGCATCCATTTCTGGGCGACGAATTTCCAAAATATTAATTTGTACATCGTCTTTACCAGTCAATTTCTTCAATTCTTCTTTTACTCTGTCTACTTCTTGGCCACCTTTACCAATAATGATACCAGGACGAGAAGTGTGGATAGTCACAATCAGTTTACCCAACATACGTTCGATAACTACTTTTGCAATGCCCGCTTTACTAATACGTGCGTTGATATATTGTCTGATCTTGAAATCTTCGATGAGCTTTCCAGCATAGTCTTTCTTATTACCATACCAGCTACTATCCCATCCTCGGACGATACCTAATCTACTTGCTATTGGATTTGTTTTTTGACCCATTTTTATTTATGTTTTCGATGTGCATTGCGGTGCTTTACACTTCGTTTTAATATTAATTTTTAGTTTCCGTTTTTTGATCTACAATTAAAGTCACGTGGTTGCTTCTTTTCAACTTACGATATGCACGTCCTTGTGGAGCAGGCATCATACGTTTGATAGTACGAGCACCATCTACAAAAATGGTTTTTACAATTAAGTCTGATACTTCAGAACCTTCGTTTTTTACTCTCCAATTTGCCACTGCACTCAATAGAAGTTTTTCTAACGGTACAGAGGAATGTTGTGCATTAAATTTCAAAAAGCTTACTGCTTTTTCTACTTCCATCCCACGAATAACGTCTGCCAAAAGGCGCATTTTACGTGGTGATGTTGGATAATTTCTAAGACGTGCTACTGCTTCCATGTTTTACTATTTTCTTTATTTACCTCCACTATGGGATCTAAAATTTCTTGTTGGTGAAAATTCTCCTAATTTATGGCCTACCATAAATTCTGTAACATATACCGGAATAAACTTATTTCCATTATGTACTGCAAAAGTTTGCCCTACGAAGTCAGGAGATATAGTTGAGCGTCTACTCCAAGTTTTGATTACAGTCTTTTTTGCTTTTCCTTCTGCGATGTTTAGAACTTTTCTTTCTAATTTACCATCAATGTAAGGACCTTTCTTAATTGAACGAGCCATTTATAATTTTGCGTTTTAAATGATTATTTTGAATTATTTTTTAGCTTTTTAATTTTTTGCCATTGCTACGAACGATAATTAATTTATCTGATCCTTTTTTCTTACGTGTCTTTTCTCCTTTTGCATACTTACCAGTACGAGAACGAGGATGACCTCCAGAAGAACGACCTTCACCTCCACCCATCGGATGATCTACAGGATTCATAGCTACACCTCTGTTTCTTGGTTTGATACCTTTCCAACGATTACGCCCAGCTTTACCCATTGTTTCCAATGCATGGTCTGAATTAGAAACCGAACCTACGGTTGCGCAACATGTAATTAATACTTTTCTTAATTCACCTGAAGGCATTTTTAATACCGCATACTTTTCTTCTTTTGCATTTAATTGTGCAGAAGAACCAGCACTACGAGCAATTTTTCCACCTTGTCCTGGTTGTAATTCGATATTATGAACGATAGTACCTAAAGGCATATTTTTCAAAGGCAATGTATTTCCCAATTCAGGAGCAATACCTTCACCACTCATTACAGTCATTCCAACTTCGATTCCCTGTGGTGCTATGATATATCTCTTTTCTCCATCAGCATAATTCAACAATGCAATGAAAGAAGTTCTGTTTGGATCATACTCTACAGTTTTTACAGTAGCAGGAATGTTTTTCTTATCTCTTTTGAAATCAATAAGACGATACATTTTCTTGTGTCCGCCACCTATATAACGCATAGAACGACGACCTTGTACGTTTCTGCCCCCAGTTCTTTTGATTGGTTCCAATAAAGACTTTTCTGGAACGTCCGTCGTAATCTCTGCAAATGCGTTCCCAATTCTCCATCGGGTACCTGCTGTTACTGGTTTAAATTTTCTTAATGCCATTTTTCCTTATATATTAAAATGCGTATAAATCAATTGTTTCTCCTTCTGCAACAGAAACTGTTGCCTTTTTGTAAGATGGCTTTCGCCCTACTAAAATACCTGCTTTGGTGTTACGAGATTTTACTTTCCCATGAATAATACATGTATTCACGTCCTCCACTCGTACATTGTAAAATTCTTCCACTGCTTTCTTTATTTCCAACTTATTAGCACGTTTGTCAACAGCAAAGCAGTAGCGGTTAAACTTTTCAGTTTGCTTGTTTACCTTTTCGCTTACAATTGGATGTTTTAATATTTCTGACGGTTTCATTTTTTTTATTATTTAGGTTAACCCTTTTTTTATGCTACTGCATCTTCTGTTTCAGTTTCTGCAAATTGTTTCACTACATTTTCAGTTAGTAATAATGTACTTGCATGAACTACATCGTAAGTATTTGCACTGTGGAATACATTCGTTTTGATACGAGGAATATTACGAGCACTTAAAAAAGTATTGTCATTGTAATCCGGTAACAAGAATAAAGTTTTCTTATTCGTCAACTTCAAATTACTCAAGATAGTTGCAAACTCGCTAGTCTTAGGTGTATCCATTTGAATATCTTCTACTACAACTATACTATTCGCTTTTGCCTTATAAGAAAGTGCTGAATAGAAGGCTAAGTTTTTAACTTGCTTGTTCAATTTAAAATCATAGCTGTGTGGTTTTGGCCCAAAAATTGACCCTCCACCTTTGTACAAAGGATTACGAATATTACCTTTACGAGCACCACCTGTACCCTTTTGCTTGTGCAATTTACGAGAAGCCCCTTTAACTTCCGCACGTGTTTTTACTTTGTGCGTACCTTGATGCCTTGCAGCTAAATACTGTTTTACCGCAAGATAAATCAAGTGATCATTTGGTTCGATACCAAAAAATTCGGCAGGTAATTCAACTGAACGTCCTGTGGATTCTCCTTTTATATTTAATACGTCTACTTGCATGTTATTTTTGAATTAATACGATTGAACCATTATGACCAGGAACCGAACCACTAACGATAACATAGTTTTTTTCTGGAAATATTTTTAATACTTTAAGTGCTTTTACTTTTACGCGATCTCCGCCCATTTGACCAGCCATACGCATTCCTTTAAATACGCGTGACGGGTAAGACGATCCACCAATAGAACCTGGCGCTCTTTGACGATCATGCTGACCATGAGATGCTTCACCAACGCCAGAAAACCCATGACGTTTCACAACACCCTGGAATCCTTTACCTTTTGTGGTGCCAATTACACTCACCATTTCGCCTTCTGCAAATATCTCACATGTAATAGTCTCACCTAATCCTTGCTTTAATTCAGAATTACGCAATTCTTTTACAATCGACTTAACAGACGTACCCGCTTTGGCAAAATGAGAAATCATAGACTTATTGCTATTTTTTTCTTTCTTTTCACCAAAAGCGATTTGAATGGCATTATACCCATCGATAGCATCTGTCTTCACTTGCGTAACAACACAAGGACCTGCTTCAATAATGGTACAAGCAGTTTGCTTGCCATTAGGTTCGAAAATGCTGGTCATGCCAACTTTTTTGCCTATTATTCCTTTCATTCTCTTTACTTTTTAGTCAGCGCCTTGATTACTCGAGGATGACGATTATCTGTTAAAATTTCTTGTCTTAGTTTTGTTATGCCTTTATCTCGACTTCAACACCGGATGGCAAATCTAATTTAGATAAAGCATCTACAGTTTTAGAAGAAGAGGTATAGATATCCAAAAGGCGCTTGTGTGTACACAATTGGAATTGTTCACGTGCTTTTTTATTCACGAAAGGTGAACGTAGTACGGTAAATATTTTTTTGTCAGTAGGTAATGGCATAGGTCCTGTAACAACAGCTCCTGTACTGCGAACAGTTTTGGCTATTTTTTCAGCAGATTTGTCCACTAAGTTGTGGTCGTATGACTTTAATTTTATTCTAATTCGTTGCGACATAGTATGCTACCCTACTTATTTTTGGGAGTGCAAAGGTAATCGCATTTATGAATTGAGCAAATCTTTTTACAGAAATATTCTAAAAATAATTAATTCCCGATTTTTATCACCCTCCATTGTTTAGTTCTGAAAAGCAATAGGGTAAAGACTTCCAAACGTTTTCAATGCAATAGATGCACTTTATTTTTCTATGAAAATTATTTTTCCTAGCTGATTTTTTTTATTAACGCTGGTCTTTGGGTTATCTCATGATAGCAAACAGACCCTGCTTTAAAATAATGATAAACCATACTTTTTCTACTGTGTAATTTATTCTGATGCGGTTCTCCACCATGAAATAAATTAGCATGCCATATCAGTAAGTCTCCTTTTTTTGCTAAGAATTTTGTCTTCTGGATTCCGTTTTCCTTAATTTTTTTGGCAACCATCTCTTCATATTCACTATACGATTTGCTGCCTAATTTCCAAGCACTTCCTTCATTTTGATAATCCGCATTGAGATAATACGGTAACCTATGACTTCCTGGATAATAATGTAATGGTCCATTCTCTTCTGTGATATCTTCAAGCGCAATCCATACACCAAGCAAACCACCTAAAGGATAAGTTGTCATGTGAATACTATCTGAATGCGTATGCTGTTCGCTACCTGTTAAAAAATTAATGCTTTGAAATAAGACTGCCTCGCCGTCAATCAAAACCGACAACAATTCTTTCAAGCCTTTATCGTTCCCAATATTCGATAATAATGCGGAATGATGAATGGCAAACATGAGTTTATTTTTATTGGTGATCGCGATCGTTTTATTCGCCATCAACATGTCTATTTCTGCATTAATTTCCTCCACTTTTTCCGCAGATAAATAAGCATGGAGAACAGCAAATCCATTTTTATTATAATCTAAAAGGCTTTGTTGATCTGCTTCTTGTAGCGTTTTGAAAAGTGAAGAGTTACTAATTTTTGCCGGATCAATTTGGATATTATCTGTATTCGTATTTTCAAATTGTTTAAAATCTTTACTTGAAATAGAAGAATAATATTTCTTTGCTAGTCCAAGTTTTTGATACACTAACTCATTGTGTTTTAATTCTTTTCGATGAAAAAAATTATACAACGCAAAAACAATTTTATATTGTCGGATAAACTCTAGCATATTAGATTTTAAAAAAGCAAATATTCAACAAAAAAGAATAGCATGGATATAAATACGTAAAGGAATACAACTGATGTGAAGTAATGGTTTTGTAGCAAATCAAAATGAGTTTAGCATTCAACATCTCTAAAACAAGAATATCCCATTTTCATTTATTCTATCATCAGTTTTTCCTGCCATTCCTTCTGGGTATTTTTATCTTGTATAATTATTAAATACATTCCCTTAGCAAGCCTTGGAAGAACTAAATTCATCTGTTGTTTTACATCATTCTTATGCGATGTAAATAATAATTTGCCTTCCATATTTATTAAATTAATCTGCACATTTTTACTCTTATCATCCGCGAATACAATTTGCACATCCTTTGTTGCTGGATTAGGCAGGATAAGAATTTTTTGAAGATTTTGCTTAGTTGGGTTTTCCAAAGTTGTGACTACCCCACATCCACCTAGAGGCGCATCTGTAATAATTGTATCTATATAATTACTTCGTTTAATTCCTAAACAATATTCCCCTGCTTTTATTTCTTTACAATACATATTTCCATTCTTATTGGTAAGACTTCCAGCAACAATACTATCACCTGCGAAGATCCATTCTTGTGTTGCATCCTTTCGATAGAAAAGACGAATACTATCTTCTGTATTTTTTAACCAAGTACTATCCAGAAAATTATTGTTAGAATTAGCATCATAAGGAAATTGTATTAAACCATTGATGTTATTCAAATGTATTCCGTCCACCTTCCAATACCTAGTATCACAAAGTACATAACTATCGGCAGCAGAAATAGTTTTAAATCTATCTGCTGCAACCCAATTGTGTTCTATACGTAACCAAGTAGAATCGTTCGGATTATTCACCGACTTAACATAGACCTTACATTTAGCTTGTGTTAAATTGAGTGTTCCTGTTGCTTTTACCATGCGCCACTCTTCTGTAATTGCATCACTTATTTTAGAATCAGGATCTACAATTATCATAGCTGGAATAAAAGGCAATGTCACATCTAACTCCATACACCTTCCGTTAAAATTGATTTGATACACTTGCCTATTCATCATGCTATCATAGAATCCAACTTCCAATGGCACATCCGAATAATAATCTGCAGAATGATGTTTTCTTTGTCGTAAAAATACTTTATTTAGATATTGATTTCCGACGGAAGTAACTTGTGATGAGTCTATAGAAAAATGAGTGAATCCTGGTGAGAATATCCAATTCTGAAAATAATTGGCCATGTCTTTACCAGTATAGGTTGTCAAAAAATCTCTTAGTTGGCTACTAGAAATATCTTTAGATTTATTTGTATTTAGAAAAGCCGTTAATCCATTGAAAAATAAACTATCCCCTAAATAAGTTCTTAATGTATGGATGGCATCAGCACCTTTTGTATACACAGTTGCACCATAAGTATGCAGGCTATCCATATTCGCAATCGCTCTATACCCATCATCTTTTATATGCGCAGTTTTTAATACATCAAAATGGTTATCTCGAACAGCAGCAATATATGCATCTTGTCCATACATATATTGTGTATGCAAACGTTCACAATAGGAGGCAAATCCTTCATTGAGCCACATATCTCCAGCAGTTCTACAAGTTACTAAATCGCCCCACCAATGGTGCGATAATTCATGAGCGATTAAGGTTTCATAATTTAAAGTCCCATCTACAAAAGGAATGCCTATGGATATATTCGTTGCATGTTCCATTGCACCTGCATTAAATGGAATCAAGGAATATCCTACACGTGGCCATTGATAAGTTCCAAAATGTTGTTCAAGCATTGAGAATGATTGTTGCAAATGAGCAAAGGATGCATTTACATTGGCTATATAAGCTGGTTCGCAAGCTATTAAAGCTTCTGTATTACCATTATTTCCGGAAAGAATTTGTTTGACAACGACGTATTTACTTACAGAAACACAAGATAAATAACTTGGAATTTCTTCATCTAGTTTCCAGTGCCATGTTTTTGTATTATTGATATTTACCGTGCTATCGATAAGCAATCCATTGCAAACAGCCATTTTATCGTCATTGGTTGTAACAAAAAATTCGTAGGCGCTTCTTTCTACAAAATTATCAAAACATGGATGCCAAGTTCTGCCAAAACTATGCGGTTGTGCATTAAATCCTACACCTATTTGAAAACCATAATTCCCCACAAAGGAGAATCCACCCCAGGTAGCATCTTGTATTGGAATGCCATGATAATAGACATCTACAATTGCAGAATCATTTAAGTTCATCAGCGGACAAGAAACTGTAAGCAATGGAGACAGATGATTATAAAAAGCGGCGCTTCCATTTATCATTACGCTGTCCACCGTTAATCCTTCCAAATCAAAGAGTAAAGATGTTATCCCATTTTGCTTAGACTTTATATCTAGGCTAGACTTAGCGCTTATAATTTTGCTTGTAAAATCAGTGATATTTAAATGAATAATTGTCTTACGAATATCTATAGTATCACTTCTATTGGCAGATGCAGCATACATGGATATAGACACTAACATCACACTTAAAAATAATAGTCCGTTTTTCTTTTTCATGGAATAATTTAAACCATAAAAATACATTTTATCTTCTTATTGTATAAAGAATAATAAATGGAGATTTTACATTTTAGGCATAAAATAAAAAAGCAAATTGCATTTAATGAGATGCACTTAATTTGAAAGCAAAATTATTTCATGAAATGATAGGCAATTCAGATTAAATTTCTGAATAAGGTATTCCTAAAAACGCAGCAGTTGGCTAATCCTTTTTCTTTTCAAAACAACTATAAAACTAAACACAAAAGAAACGAAATATAGTATCGGACACAGAGCTAATAAATCCTGCAAGTTTCATCGGATTATAACCCTTGGTCATTATCGTTAATTGATAAGGTCGATGATTACAGTAAATAATTCCAGATTCATGCAATTCCCTTTTACCATTCATTTTTGTTTCTCCAAATTTATGTGCAATCTCAACATCCTTGGGCAATTTGTTGGACATGCCTAAATTAAAAGAACTTTGCGATAAAAGAGACAAAGCATAATCCGAATTTTTTGCATTCAAATAAGTCGCATTATATAATACACGTATAAAGATAGAATAATTTCTTACGGATATTGTATAGCTTGTATCATGCACATCCTTCAAAACTAATCCCATATCTGTAAATACTTTTTTAAACTCTTCCTCATTACAATTATTATTCAATAGATAAGTTGCATTGTTATCAGAATAAGATACCATATATTTCAACAACTCCCTTACAGAATATTCTTTGTTCTTTTCTATGCTTTTATCCGTGTAGGTTTGGTTAGGAACTCCTCTAAATTCATCTCCAATTTTTAATTTTTTATCTAATATTGTTGGATCTGATTCTGATTTTTTCAAATAGTAAATAAGCATCGGTACTTTAATTAAACTACCTGGATGATAGCTCTCATTTTCATTTACTGAAGTCCATTCACCTGTTTCCAAATCCCTTAAATACATAGATGCTTGAAAAATAGTTCCATTTTGACTTTGCTGATTGATATATTCCCTAATAATATTTTTTAATGGCAATAAGAGTGACGAAGGATTTGATAAATCAAAAAATACAAAAGGTTTAGCATATTTAAAACTTTGATCACGATGTATGACTAATGGGCTCTCTGCATTCAACTTTTCTACTGGTGATGATGAATTGAAATAATCTCGATTTATAAAAATCAATACCCCTAAGGATACGAATACGACAAGTAAAAAGGAGTGAAATAATGTCAATGATTTTTTTACAAAAATTCTATTTAGCATAAAGCGAAACTAGTTAAATTATGAAAGCAAATTTATTTTAATTATTCAAAAAGTAAAATGAAAATGATAAAATGACTAGACCATGACATTTTACCTATGCACGAAAATAATTGGCAAAGAAGAAAAGAGAATCCATAGATAATGAAAAGGTCAAGAATCGTTTCATGTGAGCTTTTTTGGTTTTTGATGTAGCAAAGATGTGTACCAATTCTATGGATATTCTGTATTTAAAGTTAAAGTTTCAATGAATGTCTTAGAAACATAAAGTATAAAGTCACACAAGACCCAATGATAGAAATACTTTAGGCCAAAAAAAACATTAAACAGACGTGCAAAGAGGATCTATTATCGAGTGTATCTCATTTGGTTTCAAAATTTTTTTTCTCGATGAAGTGAATTACTTTTACGCTTATGAAATTTTCAACCTTATTTATTCTTGCCATACTTTTTTCGTTTCAGAGTTCAGAAGCAGCAAAAAAGAAAACCAAACCAAAAAAGATTGTTGCAACTCCTGTAGCCATTCCGCCGAAACCCAGTTATAAAAAAATGCCTTTGTGCACAGGAAATGAAACCATGCCTGGATGGTCATTGATTTTAGATCGTTCATTTATTTTTCCAACAAAATTTGTTCATCCTGCCAATTATCGTTTAGCGATGACGAATGATACCTTATTAAAAAATTATTTAAAAAGTATTCCATTTGATAGTGGAAACAATAAAATAATTCTACCAACGCTGATTGATCAAACTTTACAGTGTTTAGAGTTTACCATTCAACGTACAGAAACAATGGATGAAGAATTACAATTAAAATACCCTGAACTCATGTCGTTTAAAGCATTTGAAGAAAATAACCATTTAAATGTTGCTCGTATAGATTGTGATGGTGTTAATACCAAAATCATGATTACGTATAATAATAAAGTATATTATTTAACTTCTTTACTTTTCCATGACCATACCTATTATGTAGCTTACACAAAGGATGATCCTAATTTTCAAAAAGAAAATATAGAAGGCCGCAAATAAAAAAAACAAACTAATAGAAAACACTAAAATGAAAAAAATTACACTTCTAATTTGTAGCTTTTTAGCTACCATCTCTACACATGCTATTCCCTATTCTGATTTGTGGACTACGGCTACAAAAACGAATATCAATGTAGAAGGGAATCAAAAAATAATTCCATCTGCGTACATCTTAGCGAAATTAAACACACAAACCTTTTCTTTATTTCAATCCGTAATTCCTACTGAAGAATCAGGTTTATATGCAAACATTTCACTACCTACGCCAACAGGTGCAAGTATGAATTTTAGAATTATGGAAGTACCTATGATGGAGAAACCACTGGCAGATAAATACCCGCAAATAAAGACTTATACAGCCATTAGCATTGACCATCCATGGGTTACTGCCAAAATTGATTTTACTGTTTTTGGATTTCATGCCATGGTATTTAATGGCAACGAGACCTATCTTATCGATCCATACACCGACTTAAATACAGATTGGTATATTTGCTATTATAAAAAAGATTTTCACAAACCTTTTGCGCAGCGCATGAGTTGTATTGTAGATGAAGAAAAAAATTTACTGCCTGCAGAAGCTTCAATTCCATTGAACAATGATTTGCCTACCAACTCTTATAAAACCAATGGTACCAACAAACGAACTTATCGACTTGCATTAGCCTGTACAACAGAATATAGTGATGCAGTTGGTGGTGCAACTCCAACAAAGGCGTCCGTATTAAGTGCAATGGTAACCAGTATGAATAGAGTGAATGGTGTATTTGAAAAAGACTTTGCTATGCATGCTAATCTAGTGGCTAACAACGATACACTTATTTTTCTTTCTTCTGCTGGTACAGACCCTTATACAAATACTAATGGAAGTACCATGCTTGGTCAAAATCAAACTACTTTGACTGCAAGAATTGGCTCAGCAAATTATGATTATGGACATGTGTTTAGCACAGGCGGAGGTGGAGTAGCCTCTTTAGGATGCGTATGCAATAGCAATTCCAAAGCTCAGGGTGTAACTGGATCTTCCAGCCCTGTTGGCGACCCGTACGATATAGATTATGTAGCCCATGAAATGGGACATCAATTTGGTGGCAGTCATACTTTTAATTCAGTTACTGGCTCGTGCAATGGCAATAGAAGTAGCACTAGTGCTTTTGAAATAGGCAGTGCAACAACCATCATGGGATATGCTGGTATTTGTGGCAGTGATGATATTCAACAACATAGTGATGATTATTACCATATTCGAAGTCTAGAACAAATGACCGGAACTTCTGTAATGGCTTGTGCAACAAACACTGCATCCAACAATACTTTACCTGTATTGGCCTCAATTAGTAAAACCTATACAATACCTTATCGTACTTCTTTTGAACTTACAGCTTCTGGAACGGATGCTGATTCTGACCCTCTAACTTATTGCTGGGAAGAATATGATAGAGGAGGTAGCGGTAGTGCTTGGAATGCAGGCACAACAGTTGCCCCTATTTTACGTTCTTTTAATCCAACAACTTCCCCAACAAGAACATTTCCTGCCTATATTAAATTAATACAAAATGTGGAATCCTATTTGGGTGAAAGACTACCAGATACAGCACGAACATTGCGTTTCAGATGTACATTAAGAGACTTACATCTTGGATACGGTGGATTTTATACAAGTACCGATACAACTAAACTAACTGTTGTAAGTACTTCTCCTGAATTATTTAGAGTTACTAGCCAGAATACAGCAGGTCAAATTTGGAATGCATATTCTTCCCAAAATGTTGTATGGACTAAAGCCAATACGGATATAGCACCAGTAAGTTGTAATCGTGTTGACATTTATTTATCTATAGATAGTGGCAAAACTTGGCCTTACCTTTTAGCATCTAGTGTACCGAATACAGGCTCAGCAACCATTTTGGTACCAAATGTAGCAGCTACTTGGGCTCGCATAAAAGTAAAAGGAAATGGAAATGTGTTTTTTGATTTAAATGACCAATGGATTACCTTGGTAAAAGCACCAGTAGGTATTTCTGATATTTCTGAAAATGCTTTTCAAATTTTTCCTAATCCTGCAAAAGATAAATTACATGTAGAATTTCCATCCAACATATCTAATATTTCTGTAGAAATCTTGTCTGACTTAGGAGCAGTTGTGTATTCAAATAAACAGCTTCAAGCCAATCAAAATATAGATTTAGCTCACTTTGCTTCAGGTATTTATTTCATGAAAATCCAATTAGCAAATGGCAAACAATTTGTCAAGAAATTGAGTATAGAATAAACAGTTCTCCTAAACACCATCAAAAGGGCATTGATCAAAATAATTTGGCAATGCCCTTTTTTTTATTCTTTATTTTTCTCTAACCACTATTCATAATTGAATAGCCACCTTGTTCTGTTTAAAAATAGATTAATAGGTAAAAGCAATGGTATTACCCCAATTATTTTATAATATTGTGCTTTACAAAATATGTCTTTTACCTCATCACTTTCTATTGTTTCCAACCGTTCATTAATTAAAGATGAATTAAATAATACTTGTTGTATCTTGTTGGGCAAAAATTTCTTAAGCTATTGTCTAACAGATGCTGAAGGCACAACGGTCTATTCCATTAAGCACTTTCACTTTCAGAACAATGTCATTGGTAAATATGATTTTGATGACATTCTAAATGATGATGTAATTAAGGAAGCAAATAAAATTAAAATCGCAATTGATACTACTAAATTCACGGTGGTGCCAAATGCCTATTTTAGTGAAGATCATTTAGCAACTTATTTTACAAATTTGCATGAAATTCTACCAGAAGAAATTCTTTTGTCACAACAGATTTCTTCTTCTATGACAAGTGTCTACGCGCTCAAAAAAGCAACTGTTGATTTCTTATCCAGCAGATTATCCAATGTAAAATTCTATGATGCTTCAGCTTGTCTTTTACAAAGTTATCCGTCACAAATATTGCATGAACATCTATTCACTTTTTTTATCTTTTTAAAAGATGATACTTGCACGCTTTCTTTATACAAAAAGGAAGACTTACAACTGAATCAACCTATTGCACAAACGGATATTATTGATATTGTGTATCATATTGCCAATGCCATCAATCGTTTCAATATAGATGTTGAGAAAATGAGTATTCAAGTGCACGGTGAAACAAATCAAACTGAAAAACTTGTAGGTCAATTACAGCAACATTATCATCACGTTCGTTCTGCTTCTCGGATTAAATCACTAAATTATCCAGATAATTTGTTTTCTTATCCAAGTCATTATTTTTTTACTTTATTCTCTGTAGTTACATGCGTATAATAAGTGGTAAGCATGGTGGTCGCAAAATTCATCCACCTGCAAATATGCCGTTCACTAGACCTACAACAGATATTGCAAAAGAAGGATTATTCAACATTTTGCAAAACAATTTGGACTTTACAGAATTAAAAACGCTAGATTTATTTGGCGGCACTGGTTGTATTAGTTACGAATTAGCATCTCGAGGTTGTCTGGATTTAACCATCATAGAACAAGATGAAAAAATGTTTCGTTTCATCCAAAAAAATATCGCTGAACTTCATATAGAAAATGTCAAATTATATAAAATGGATGTGTTCAAATTTATTCAACAATGCAACACAGCATATGATTTTATTTTTGCGGGACCTCCTTATGCATTGAATACCATAGATTCCATTCCAGATTTAATTTTTGAAAAGAAAATGCTGCAAGAAGATGGATGGTTTGTGCTTGAACACACACCCAGAAACGATTACTCGAATCATCCTTTTTTCCATCGCGTAAAAAATTATGGCACTACCCTTTTCACTTTTTTTGTCAATTCCTAAAAGTATAGACGAAATAAGGTAGATTTACTTTCTAAATTATTAATAACATGCGTATCGCCATTTTTCCAGGAACCTTTGATCCAATTACATTAGGTCATACGGATATCATAGATCGTTCACTCGATTTGTTTGACAAAATCATTGTAGGAATTGGTATCAATGCAAATAAACAACCCATGTTTCCTTTAGAACAACGAATTCATTGGATCCAAAATATATATAAGGATCAGCCTAAATTGGAGGTGCAATCTTACGAAGGACTAACTGTTCATTTCTGTGAAAAAGTAAATGCGGAATTTATCATTAGAGGTTTACGTACTGTCGGAGATTTTGAATACGAAAAGGCGATTGCAGATATGAACCAATTATTGAACCCTCAAATTGAGACTATTTTTCTTGCATGCTCTGCGAAATACGCGTCCTATTCATCCACTATGGTACGGGATGTAATTCGAAACAATGGAGATAGTAGTTTGTTTATGCCGATGGAAATAAAAATTTCTATTTAATTTATTATTTATCAAAATTTAAAAAAACGATATAGCCTAGATGCTAGGATAATATTGGATAAGAGACATTCTAATACCATATCCAATTATATTATAGTCCAATCAATATCAACAAAAATATAGTTATATGCGCATGTAGATTTTACAAGGCTTTTTGTTAATCCTCCTGCAACATTTGTAAAGAAGGAACTGATTTCCTCAAGTGTTTTGTAGAATTGATT
>CANJRV010000039.1 GCA_947476825.1 Bacteroidota bacterium
CTATCATAAAATCAATGCCAAGTATTTGCAAAATTATTTAGATGAGTTCTGTTACAAATTAAATCGAAGATATTTTGGCAAAAGACTTTTTGATAGACTCGTTGTAGCAGTGGCTCAGAATCTTGTGGCAAACTAAGACAGAATCAATTTAAAAATTTGGGATTTGTAATTTACCCTTCATTTAACAAATCCAATGGAAAAAAAATATTTTTTATATTTACTTTGCATTTCAAAGCACTTTTAAAATTTAAAAAACTAAAGCCATGTACACACAAAACAATGAACAAATGCAAAGCAATCCAAATCTCTTTCAACGAAACAGAAACTTTATCAAAGGCGTCCTAATTAGCTTCTTGATACTCGCCTTATTGATTCCTACTTACTTCATTACCCAAATTATCGAAGAAAGACAACAAAGAAATGAAGAGGTAAAACAAGAAATTGCGAGTCAATGGAGTACCGACCAAACCCTTACTGGGCCTATACTTGTGATTCCATATTGGCAAATGGAAAGGGCTAGTGATGGCAAGCTGACCACCGTAAAACGGAATGCCTATTTTTTACCAGAGGATTTAAAAGTAACTGGCGACATGGTACCAGAATATAGATCAAGAAGTAATATTTTTAAACTGGTGGTGTATACTGCTCATCTCTCGCTTACTGGTAAATACAATCCATTGGCATTTGCAAAATTGAATATTCCCAAAGAAAGTTTAATCCTAAATGAGGCATTCATCACGTATAGCTTATCTGATTATACAGGCATACAAGAGCAATTGCATATCAAATGGGATAATCGAGATATTGAATTTAATGCTGGTAATAATCAATCCGAATATCTTGAAAAAGGTTTGCACTCCTTTATTCCTTTGTCCTTAGAGGATGTATTGAATGGACATACTTTTGCCATCAATTTAGTCTTGCGTGGTTCCGAAAAACTATTGTTCACGCCAATCGGAAAATCAACAACGGTAAGCATTCATGCCAAATGGCCTCATCCTGATTTTCAAGGAAAAACATTACCAGAACGTACGATTAAAGACAGCAGTTTTGAAGCCACTTGGAAAGCTTTTGATTTGAATCGAGAATTTCCACAGCAATGGAAAGAAACTGCAGAAATTGATTTTAAGAATAGCCAATTTGGTGTCAACCTTTTGCAACCATTAGACAATTATGCCAAAACAATGCGCACCGTTAAATACGCCATTCTAGTTATCATGCTCACTTTCGTCATTTATTTTTTTATTGAAATATTACAAAAGAAAAGTGTTCATGCGGTTCAATATGTATTGATTGGTTTTGCACTTTGTATTTTCTATACTTTACTGTTGTCCATTTCTGAATATACATCCTATACAACAGCCTATCTACTTTCTGCATTGGCAACCATATCGCTCATCACATTATATACCAAGAGTGTATTCAACAGTCTGCATACAGCCAGCATTTTCAGTGGGTTTCTAAGCATGCTCTATGTATTTATTTTTGTGTTGATACAATTGCAAGATGGGGCATTATTGGTGGGCAGTGTTGGCCTATTTATCATACTAGCAGCCATTATGTATTTCAGTCGAAAAATAGAATGGAATAATTAATTCATCCAACAGGAAAATAGAATAGCCTTCTAATCGGGAGGCTATTTTTATTTCTTGAAACACGCGCCAATTCTAACTCACCCATTTCGCAATCAAGAAAGCAGCGCTTGCAGCAATTAAACCTATGGCAGTTACTTTCAAAGCTCCCCTTATTGGTTCTTGTCCTGTGACTTTACTTTTAAAATAACCAAAGACAAATAAACAGAATGAAGTGATAGCCGCAGAAAGTATTACGCCATCTTGCGGATTATTGGTAAATACATAAGCAGACAAGGGCAATAAACCACCGACACCATACGCAATACCAATGGTCAACGCGCTATTTCTTGCTCGATTTGCATTTGGTTTTTCTAATCCCAATTCAAATTTCATCATAAAGTCTACCCATTTTGTTTTATCTTTTGCCAATTGGGTAGCCAACATATTTTGTCCATTTTCATCAATACCGTAAGCTGCAAATATTTCCTTTACTTCCTCTATTTCTTTCTCGCGAAATTTTTCCACTTCCATATATTCTCTTTTCAACTCGCTCTCATAATGATCTTGTTCTGTTTTGCCAGCTAAATATCCGCCTAAACCCATGGCTACACAACCTGCTACAATTTCGGCTATACCAGCAGTCAATAAAATAGAGTTACTGTCGACCGCACCACTCAAACCCGCTGCTAGTGCGAATGGTACAGTTAAACCATCGCTCATACCAATTACAATATCTGCAATAATTTCCGAACTTTCTACGTGCGTTTCCGTATGATATTGATGCATGGTTGATAATTTTTTAATTAAACACTAAAGATAAGCACTCTTAGTTTGCGATTCTATTTTTAATAGGAAGGCCATGAGGAAAATTAAATCCTCTCTTGATATTATTTTTTCGACTTGCGTACAAATATGTATTTTTACCACGATGCAAAAATTAGTATTCGTATTTCTCGGCGGTGGACTTGGCAGTGTACTTCGTTATGTATGTAGTTTATGTTTTTCTAAATCTACTTTCGTTTTTCCAGTGACCACTTTTATCGTCAACATGATTGGCAGTTTGTTGATTGGCTTGATTTTAGGCTATTTGCTTGCCGTTGAAACCAAACAAGACTTATGGAAAGTTTTTTTAGTTACCGGATTATGTGGAGGCTTTACTACCTTCTCAGCATTCAGTAATGAGAGCATTCAACTTTTCAAAACCAACCATACCGACATTGCATTTCTATATATAATAAGCTCCATTCTTTTAGGCTTAGCCTTTACCTATCTTGGTTACTTTATCATGAATACAAAATTGTAAATTGTGAATTGTAAATTGTGAATTGTAAATTGTGAATTGTAAATTTTGAAGGCTGAAATTTGAATTCTCCATTCTCACTTCTCACTACTCAATACTAACTACTCATTACTATAATCCTCGTCCAGAATACAAATGCTTTTCAGAATGATAAGAGGAGCGAACCAAAGGACCGCTTTCTACATGATCTAAACCAATGTCATAACCAATCTGTTTGTATTCTGCAAATTCATCTGGATGCACAAAACGCACTACAGCCAAGTGTTTCAAGCTCGGTTGCAAATATTGACCTATCGTTATTACATCACAACCATTGTCATATAAGTCTTGCATAGTTTGTATCACTTCTGCTTTTGTTTCACCAAGTCCAAGCATGATACCACTTTTTGTGCGCATGCCACCTTGCTTTAAAGTTCGAATCACTTCCATGCTTCGATGGTATTTTGCTTGTATTCGTACTTGTCTGGTTAGTCGCTCCGTGGTTTCGATATTGTGCGAAACTACATCTGGAGCCACGTCAATGATACGTTGTATATTTTGTTTATCTCCTTTAAAATCAGGAATTAAAGTTTCTAATGTTGTTTGCGGATTCAATGCCCTCACTGCCTTAATGGTATTCGCCCAAATAATAGAACCCCCATCTGGTATTTCATCTCTATCTACACTAGTAAGTACGGCATGTTTCACTTTCATCAAAAAAATTGCTTCGGCAACTCGCTGCGGCTCATCCCAATCTATTGGATCTGGGCGACCTGTAGACACGGCACAAAAGCCACAAGACCGTGTACATGTGTTTCCCAAAATCATAAATGTAGCAGTGCCTTCGCCCCAACATTCACCCATATTCGGACAATTGCCGCTCTCACATATCGTATGCAATTTATGGGTATCTACCAATCCTCTTACATGTTTGTAATTTTCACCAATAGGCAATTTCACCCGAAGCCAATCTGGTTTTTTGATTCTCGGTTTTTCTTCGGAAAGGGTTGGTGTGCAAGACATTTTTAGTAGTTAGTAGTGAGTAGTTAGTATTGAGATATTAGAATTTGCCTTTGGAATTTGGAATTTAAACGTTTGGAATTTAAAAAGGATAATTCCCAGCCATCGCCTCTGCCGGATGTGTTACATGCCATTCAAATTCATCTCTGAAATGACGAATGGCTGCTGCTACTGGCCATGCTGCTGCATCACCAAGTGGACAAATGGTATTACCTTCAATTTTACGTTGTATATCCCAAAGCAATTCGATATCACTCATTTTTCCAGTACCGTTTTCAATGCTCTTCAAAATCTTGTGCATCCATCCCGTACCTTCTCGGCAAGGTGAACATTGACCGCAACTTTCGTGGTGATAAAAACGAGCCAAGGTCATGGTATGACGTACCACACATTGATCTTCATCTAACACAATGAAGCCGCCACTTCCCATCATAGAACCGGTTTCAAAACCACCATCAGAAAGGGATTCATAATTCATATATCGAGTTTCGCCTTTAGCAGTTTTCAATAATAAATTAGCTGGCAATATTGGAACAGAAGATCCACCAGGAATACACGCTTTCAATCTTTTCCCATTTGGAATGCCACCACAATATTCTTCACTAAAAATAAATTCTTCTACACTACAAGTCATGTCTATTTCATACACACCTGGCTTATTGATATTGCCACAAGCAGAAATTAATTTTGTACCTGTACTTCTTCCCACGCCAATTTTAGCATATTCATCGCCAGTCATATTGATAATAGGAACCACAGCAGCAATGGTTTCTACATTATTGACTACTGTTGGACAACCCCAAAGTCCTTTCACCGCTGGGAATGGTGGTTTGATTCTTGGATTACCACGTCTGCCCTCCAAAGATTCTAATAATGCGGTTTCTTCACCACAGATATAAGCGCCAGCACCACGTTGTACGTATATTTCTAAATCATAACCCTTACCTAAAATATTTTTACCAAGAAATCCATTTTGTTTGGCTTCAACAATCGCTTGTTCCAAAATATCCACTATCCAAGCATATTCGCCACGAATATAAATATAGGAAACATTGGCGCCTAATGCATAAGATGCAACCACCATACCTTCGATCAACAAGTGCGGAATGAATTCCATCAAGTAGCGATCTTTAAATGTACCCGGTTCACTTTCATCGGCATTCACAACCAAGTAGCGAGGTACGCCTTCTGGTTTTGCTAGAAAACTCCATTTCATACCGGTTGGAAAACCTGCGCCACCACGGCCTCTTAGCCCACTTTTCTTCACATCTTCTGTTACTTCGTCGGGGCTCATATTGCCCAATGCTTTTTCGACAGATTGGTAACCACCGTTTGCACGATAGGCTGTATAATTTTTAATACCCGGTTTTTTATCGTTGGCTAAAAGAAGTTGAATGCTTGACATAGGTCGCAAAAATCGTGTATAAATTTAGTAATTTCAAATAGTTATTTAATTCTTTCTGAAAGGTGGTTTTAAAAAGTGGGGATTATTGTCAGGGGTCAAGTACTGAGCGTAGCCGAAGTACTGGATTTTTAGTATGAAGTGCATTGCTAGGATTCTTTCTTGCGATGACATTCAAAAATAATTTGGAACGCGGTTAAATTGTCTGAACTATGATTTTTAGGAGTAAAGGATTAGTATGATTTATTTATACTAGAGCAGAAATTCTCTATGAAGAAATGGATTACATGAATAGGAAAGCGCAACAAATTATTCGAATCAGAAAAGTATATTCAACATTGATTTTTTATAGTGATTAGTTAAGTTTATTGAAAGCAAAAGAATATTGCTTTCGAAGCGAAGACGCTTGGTAGAACGGGGTATGCCTAGATTAAAAAAGGAACATCGGCCTTTTATCTTCTGCTAGTAGTGATATCTATCTATTTCGCCTGAAATTGCGATGTAATAGTTGAATATTGCCAAGGCTGATAAAAGTAGTAAAATGGAAAAGTCAATTACAGTTAGGATTAATAGCGTCTTTTTTTGAATCTTCTTTAGAATATATTTTTGGAATAAATAGTTTATGCAAAATAGAATTGCTGTCACAAGTATAGAGATACTTATATACCTAACGAATTCTAAAATACAATCATCTTTTAGCACTTGCATCGACGCTTCTTTAGTTGCTGCCTTAGGTCCTTGAACAACGATTGCTAGTCGAACATAAAACGGCACACCGATTAAAAAAACAATGGAATTTACAAGATAAAGGATGACCCTCTTAAAGTTGACATAGTCCTTCTTGATTAATTTATCCATAGTCCAAAATCCTAAACTAACCCATGTAATGATTGCTAGGCACATCATAATCTCATTAATTAAGAATCCGGTCCGGTAAGTCATTGTATCTTTATTTAGGTTTGAATTACTAATATGTCCTTTCCTATTGCTAGAGTGTCTTTTGGGCAGTCGCCACCAACTTACTCATCTCTGAAACCAACTTTCAATATTAGAACTCTCTGAATTGCAAATTGCTAAAAGTCAGGGCATCATAAGCATTTTCAAAAATAGTTCTTTTTATTTTAAAATATATCAAATGCAGCAACGAATTACATTCATATTAAACACCTCCATGTTGTATGGTTTGCAACCCGTGTCTACTAATCCAAAACATAACCATCATGAAAGATTTACAGAAAGGAGTAGAGCAATATTCTCCAATTCGATAAAAAGTAAAACTTGATATCACAAATTGTGACATCAAGTTTAGAATATTATATTTACAAATTAATTACAGTTATGGCAAAGTCAATTTTAATATTAGATACAATAATAGAGAACAAAATATATCACATCCGTGATCAGAAAGTAATGCTGGATAAAGATTTAGCAGAAATGTTTGGTGTAGAAACGAAGCAATTAAAAAGGCAAGTCAAACGGAATATTGAACGTTTCCCAGAAGATTTTATGTTTGAAATGAATAAAGAGGAATTACAAAATTGGAGGAGCCAAATTGGCACCTCCAATGAAGATAAAATGGGTTTACGTTATGCTCCTTTTTGCTTTACAGAACAAGGTGTAGCTATGTTATCGAGTGTTTTAAATAGCAAAAATGCAATAGAAGTAAACATCAGGATTATAAGAATATTTACAAAGCTTCGTGAAGTTGTTAGTACACATAAAGATATTTTACTAAAGTTAGAAAAATTGGAAAAGCATTTAATAGTTCATGGTAATTATATTAAAAATCATGATGGCGAAATAGAAGCCATTTTTGATTTAATAGATGAATTGAGAAAAGAACGGGAGGTTGAAAAAGCCAAAGAAAAAACTAGGCTTGTCTCGAAAAATCCTATTGGGTTTAAAACAAATTCATCTAAAAATAAATACGACTCCAATAATTCGAGTTCCCCCTAAACCCATTTGCTAGCGTAAGTGTGCTATCGGTGTTTCACGACAAAAAAATATAGTCAATATTGAATGCTGAAAAAAAGAATCAAAATAATATCCTCCAATTGTACAGAAAGGCAAACTAAGTAAAGTGTAACAAGAAAAGAGACTCCCTATTGATTTTATGTTCCAACCTACTCAAGTAGAAAAGGACGAGCTGGTCGCATTTTGCGACCAGCTTAACAATTTAAAATACTCCTTTAGATGTCGGGATTGCAACCAGTGTCCACTAATTAAATAAGCAAGTACATTATCTGCGTTATAATACTTCGGCTGCACCCTATACAAGGTTTTATTGGCTAAAATATTAATTGACAAGCAGCCATTAATTACCTTCACTTTTAACATCTCCATGTAACTTACAAAATTATATTTGTGAAAATCTTATTTCATGAGGTATATTCTTGCTTTGTTTTTTTTACTTACGATTATCCAAACGAATGCGCAAAACAAAGCGGATAAACTGAAGGTGTTTTTAGACTGTAGCAATTACAATGGCAATTACTCTTTCGATTATGTACGCCAAGAAATGAACTTAATTACCTTCGTTCGTGATCGCATGGATGCAGATGCACATATCTTAGCCAAGAGCAATAGAAACAGCGCTGGTACATTAATAAGTACTTTTTTTATTATTGGCAAAAACCAATTTGGAAACATACAAGATACGCTTAAATACGATGTTTCGGCGAATTGTACAGAAGACGATGCACGAAAATTATTTGTTCGAAATTTACAAATTGCTTTATTGCCTTTCATTGCGCATACTACTCTTGTTAATAAAATAAACATTTCTTTTAAAACAGAAAATGATGAAATAGTAGACACAGTAACAAAAGATCCTTATCGAAATTGGGTATTTCAAATTGGTGCCAATGGCAATATTTCTGGAACGCAAGTATTTCGTAATGCATCCGTCAATGGTAATATTTCGGCCGATAAAGAAACCAATACTTCCCGAACAAATACCTATATCAACTTCAACGAGCAATACAGCAAATACAATGACAATGGCGATATTTACAAATACGATTTCCAAGATTACTCCTTCGGTATAGATTATAATAGAAAACGTACAGAGCATATAGCCTTTGGTTTTGGTGCCGATTATACCAATTCTATTTTCAGTAACATCAAATCCCAAATTACCGCTGCACCTAAAATTGAATACTCTATTTTTCCATATAAACATTTTAATACCAAACGATGGGTTGTGCAATATGGTGTGGGTGTTCGGAATAATATCTATTATGATACTACTATCTATTTGAAAAAACGAGAAGCCTTTTTAGCGCAAGACATTAGCACTATTTTTAGTATAACACAAAACTGGGGAAGTGTTAACCTGGGGGCGTTTTGGCGAAATTTATTAAATGATTTTCATAAAAATAATTTGAGTTTTAGTGGTGCTATTTCTACTAAAATTGCAAGAGGTCTCAACTTCGCCGTTTGGGGGCATTATAGTTTTAATCGCAACCAAATCAATATTCGAAAAGGAGATGCATCCATTGATCAAATACTTGCACGCAACCGAGAAATATTAAGTTCATTCGATTACGATCTTGGCATCGGTATTAGTTATAGGTTTGGTAGTAAAAACAATAATTTAATTGACCCTGCATGTAAAGGATTAAATTATAGTATTAATTTGTAGGTTATTATTACCGTAAGCGACAATCCACAGGTATATTGGCGGGCATTAAAAAAACGACTTCTCGGAGAAGGAAATGAAACCGTTACAAATTGTAACGCTTTGAAAATGCAATCAGTTTCTGCACCTACAAAACAAACCCCCTCAAATCTTCCGCTATCACCCTATTATTACTCAATCTCGCTGTTTTATTTTGACCACCAAGTTTGCCAATGCTTTTCATGTACTGAATAAATGCATTTTTTTGGAGCGGTCTTATTTGTAGTATAGAGAGAATACCACCACTAATTAAATCATCATAATACGTATTTTTCATTCGCAATTGACGATCTAATTCTTGTGCAAAAGCATGTAAATCTGTTGGTGTTTGCTCAAATTCTATAAACCATTCATGGTAACTTTTTCCGTGATCTGCCGCGACAAATGGTGCCACCGTAAACTCAATGGTTTTCACATTCATTTTCTCACAAGTCACACGCATGGCATGTTCTACCTCCTCTGCAATCACATGCTCGCCAAATGCAGAAATAAAATGTTTGATACGACCCGTGACAACAATTCGAAATGGATGTAGCGAAACAAACTTAATCGTATCACCAATATTGTAAGCCCATAAGCCTGCATTGGTACTTACAATCAACGCATAATTAATCCCAATTTTTACATCGGCCAAGGTTAAACGCGTGGGCGATACTTTCTCCATTTCATCCAAGGGAATAAACTCAAAATACATTCCAGCATTGGTATTTAATAAAAGTCCTTCTTCAGTTTGCGTATCTTGAAATGCAAAAAATCCTTCGCTCGCTGGAAAGGTTTCAATGGTGTCTATCTTCTTGCCTATCGTATCCATCAACTTGGCGTGATAAGGTTCAAAATTGACACCGCCATGCACTATCAAGGAAAGATTTTTGAATAAGTCCGCCGTTTTCTTTCCGCTTTTTTCTTGCAGCTTGTCTAAATACATTTGCATCCAAGGTGGAATGCCACTAATCAAAGTCATGTCTTGCGCAATGGTTTCTTCCACTATCGCATCCAATTTAGTTTCCCAATCTTCGATACAATTTGTAGCATAAGATGGCATTTGATTTCGTCGCAAATAAGGCGGCACATGATGGTTGACAATACCACTTAATCGTCCAGTCAAAATGCCATTGTTGCGCTCTAATTCGGGTGAGCCAGATAGAAAAATCATTTGACCGTTTACAAAATCTGCATTGCCCGTTTCAGCAATATAACACAACAAAGCATTTCGCGCCGCTTGTATATGAAAGGGTATACTGACATTCGAAATTGGAATATATTTTGCACCGCTTGTAGTGCCGCTCGTCTTGGCAAAATAAACAGGTTTGCCTTTCCAAAGAATATTCTCTTTTCCACTTTTTACTTCTTCAATATAGGATTTGATCTGTTCGTAATCGCGCACTGGCACTGCTTCTCTGAACTCTTGTGGCGTATGTATTTGGTCAAAATGATGATCCTTTCCAAAAACAGTTTTTTGCGCTTTACTCACCAACATCTGTAGCGTTTGCTCTTGATGTGTAAGCGCTTGCATCATTTCCTTTTTAATTTTTTTAGAAATGAATTGAGCGAATGGAAAAGCTAATTTTGATTTTATATTCATTCTATTTCGCTAATTTTCATGAGAATAATTGGGCGGCACACACGCTTTCCGTTTCAATCTTTTTGCTGCAGAGCCAGCAAAAAGGATTTCCACTACAATCGTTGCCGCAATACACCTACTAAGAAAAATTGTATTTCTCCCATTATGTTTAGTAAAGCCTTTCATTCTCACAAATGTAAAAATTTTATATTGTTATTGTATTTCATTTCAAGCACAACTATTGAAAAAAACATCTACCCCACTACCAATTCATCACCTTGCAATTTCACCAATACATTGTGCTTATTGACTTGACAACAATATTCCATATCATATTGCAATCCAAATTTAGACAATCGCAGAAAGTGTGAACTGTCTTGTATAAACCCATACAAATCATTTTTTGCTTGTCGATACAAATGCGTAGACGAACGAGTGGCATCGCAATTCATGTCGAAATGCTCGCCAATGCTATCATACACCGCTCCTGCAAAAAGTGAATCTTCTAAATTGTATCTATCTTTCCAAGAAGCACAAGCCAATAATACAGGCTTTTTTTGTGCCACCAAATAAGTACATACTGCATCTAGATTTAGAAAAGAACCAGTGATAATTTCATTCGCATTGCTACACATATGCAATAGTCTGGTACCATTAGTTGTAGTCAATACAATAGTTTTATTTTCAACAAATGAACGTGGATATTCTAAAGGTGAGTTGCCATGTTGCAATCCCGGTGCCACTTTGCCGTCTCGCTCACCTGCAGTAATAGAATTAGGAATTTCATTTCCCAAACGGATACATTCATCTACTTGTGCTACAGGAATTATTTTATTTGCACCTTGATGAAGTGCTGCAGCAATGGTGCTTGTTGCACGAAATACGTCTATGATAACTACAATACTGTCTTCAATAGAATACAGTGGTAATAACAATGGAGAAAGGCAAGTTTCTATTTTTGGTAATGCCATACAAATTATTTTAGTAAAAGAGATAATACGAAGTACGCTAAACCTTGCGCGAGAAAACCTACAATATAACCACTGTATAATTGCTTAGGCGAATGAGCTTGTAAAAACAATCGAGCGCTTCCAACTAATCCTGCAATACCAATGGCTACAACCAATGCGAATACGGCATAATCAATATGTTGAAAAGCGCTTAACATGGCTATACAAATTACACCGCCCCACGCTGCGGAATGCATACTAATTTTAAAAAAGATAGTTGCCATAAAAACGCAAACAGAGGTGAGGAATACCCCAAATAAAAAACTTTGTATCAACAATGGCGCATTGAATTGTTTATGAAACAACCAAAATACCCAAAAATAAAATAACATCGACGAGATCAATGGGCCGTATCTTTCTTTGGTCCCATGCATTTGCATAGAGTCAATAAATTTAAGTCGCCATAATAAAAATACGGTAAGTAATGGAAAGGTGATGGTTGAATAAGCAAGTACAATTAACCACCAAGAATATGTTTTTTCTGTTATGCCAAAAAATAAACCTGGGCTTAGATACACAAAAAAAGCAAAGACCATGGTTGGTACAAATAAGGGATGAAAGACTAAAGAAACAAATTTAAAAAAGGTTGTTTTGAATTGCACTGTTGATGGAGTTTTTAATGAATAGGATGAGGGTTGCATATTCTATTTTGTGTGTGGAAAGAACTTGTTTTCAGTTTATTGATATATCGGATTACTTCTCCATGACGGCTTTACCGAATACTTTTTCACCAGCTTTAATCGCAATTCGTAATTTATTTTCTGCTGGAGGTATAGGACAAGAATAGCCTTCCTTGTAAGCACAGTAAGGGTTATAGCAATTATTAAAATCTAGAACAAGTTTATTATCCTGAATATCCTTTATTTTAAAATCTATATAACGACCACCACCAAAAGTGGTTCGATAATTTGTTTTATCGGTAAATGGAAGAAATAAATAATCTTCAAATCCGGATTTTGATTGTAAAGATTTGCTTTGGTAAATAAACAGCTTATGCATTTTTTTTTCTAATGAAAATGTGACATAGCCGTACACAAAATAGGTTTTGATTTTACCACTATGTGTTTGCATGACAAAACCAATTGTATCGATAACACGTGTAAAATTTCCATGAACTACATAGCCAGGATTAGGCGCATAAAATTGCAAAAAACTGGTATCTTCTTTACGCAATGGACTATTCTCATCCGACAGAAATTCGTTCTTATACGTTTGTCGATGAGTCAATATTTTTTGGGTATAGGTTTGTGAGAAACTACTCGTAACACTAGCACAAATAAAGAAAAGAAAAAGGCAAAGGGATTTTATCATTGGGCAAATATATCTAAGCATTTTTCATTCTAGAATGTTTCAATTACAAAACTAAATTTAGGGTCTTTCAATAAATCAATTAGTTATTATTTAATAAATATTTCTTCTAACTTTTTATCTAACTCTTTGCCGCGTAAATCAGTCGCGATTATTTTGCCCGTTTTATCAAGAAGTAAAGTCTTAGGGATAGATGGCACTAAGTATAAATCGTTTACCAAACTATTGAACCCTTTTAAATCTGACACATGAATCCAAGGCATTTTATACATATTTAGAGCATCTATCCATGCATCGCGTTTGCTGTCTAAAGACACGCTCATTATTTCAAATCCTTTGTCGTGATAAGTGGAGTAAGCCGTTTTCATGTAAGGAATTTCTCCTTTGCAAGGCCCGCACCAACTAGCCCAAAAATCTACCAATACATATTTTCCGCGCAATGCAGATAAGGTATATTTTTTCTTCCCTGTGGAATCAGCTAAAGTAAAATCAGGTGCTATAGTACCTACTTCTACTGATTTTAATTTCTTAATAATTTTCTCTGTTTCTAATCCATAGTGACAAGTTTTGGCGAAGCCTGTAAGTTGTGCATACATAGAATCTGCTGCAGTGCTACGCATATTTCTGTCATTGCTAATAGAACTATGCACCACAAAAGCAGCGACAGCACTACTGCTATTTGTTTTCAAAAAATTAAAGAAATTAGCTTTCAGACTTTCATTTATTTTAGACATTACAGCAGTCATGCTATCCGCAAAACCTCGCGTATCTCTTGGCGCAACTTGTTGTAATTGTTGCGCTTGTTGTTGCAATGGCGTTTGTGCAATCACCAGACTTCTAAATAATTCATGTGATTTTGAACCATCTAAAAAAGTGACCTGCATTTTTTCTCGTTCTAATTTTATATTTATTTTATCATTCGGATCTCCGAAAAATAATTGATAATTATTACGCTCATCCGCAATGATGAATGGCGTTGTTTCAGCAATTTTAGTGGTATAGGTATACTCTCCTTTGGTGAAATTAATGGTGTCGATATTCATGGTGTTCAAATCACGAATGTAGACAGTACCATCTGTTGTATCTGTAATAGTCAAGTGAATGCTGCAAGTCTTTTTTTCGGCGAAAACCATACTGAGTAGTATGAAGTTGAATACAAAGAGTAAGGATATTTTTTTCATTTGTTTAGTTGGCTTATTTTTTATTGAAGTCAAAAAGTTCGGAATATTTTGAGTTGGTCTGCCTACGTTTGTCGTGCCGCATGCCATGTAATTAAAAGTAATATATTATTTAATGAGTTCGCTTAATTTGGCATCTAATTCTGCACCACGTAAGCCTTTGGCAAGGATGACACCATTTTTATCCAACAATAAATTGGACGGTATAGACTGTATGCCATAGAGTTGTGCCACATCCGAATTCCATCCTTTCAAATCACTCACATGTGTCCAAGGAAGTTCATCTTTTTTAATTGCACTTTGCCATTGTGTTTTTTGATCATCGAGTGAAACACCTAAAATGTCAAATCCCTTCGGATGAAATTTAGTATAGGCTGCTACTACATTTGGGTTCTCTGCGCGACAAGGACCGCACCAACTTGCCCAAAAATCTAGCAATGTTATTTTACCTTTGAAAGAAGATAAGGAAACCATTTTTCCGTCTGCATCTGGCAATGTAAAATCAGGTGCTACCTGTCCAATAGAAGTTGCTTTCAATTGCTTTGCCAAAGCTGCAATCTTAGTACCCATATAGGTTTGTTGAATCGCAGGATCTAATTTATTATATATTTTTTCTACATCTTCTAAAGTCTTATCCATTTTTTCATTAAGATAATTGATACCCATGAAAGCAGTTGCTACACAAGGTTTGGTGTCCATGATAAAATGATATTGCTTATCTTTTAAAGTGCTGTCCAATTGAAAATACGTAAACTTCAAGTTCTGCATCAAGGCTGCATCTTCAGATTGTTTATGTGCCAATTGATCAATGGAATCCATTTTATCATACAAAGGTTTGCAAGAAAGCAAAAATGCGAAATACACACTTTCATCATCCCCACCTTTGACTTGTATACTATTCGGCTCATTATTTTTATAAGTCAAAGTGGTCGTTCCATTTTCTAATATCACAAACGAGGAAGGTTGATTTTGACCGAGATTAACCATGTAAACTGTTGGTTCAGTTAGTTTTCCTTTGTAGGTAAAATGTCCTTTCACAACCGCTACCGTATCCACTTGTGGCACATCACCAGATTTGGCAAAGTATACATAACCGTGATCTAGATTTTCTATAGTTCCATTCACCTCAAATCCATCTTGTACAGCAGTCTTACAGCCAGCCCAACAAAATAGGGCTATAAGTATTACATAAGCTTTTTTCATGTGCTAAAATTAATTGGGGCAAATGTAAATAAAGATTATTTGATATTGAGAAGTTAGTAGTTAGTATTAAGAAAGGCATAAGGCGTAAGGCATAAGGCGTAAGTATTTGAATTTCGTTTTTGGGATTTAGAATTTAGAATTTGGGATTTAGAATTTGGGATTTTCCCCTTTGGGATTTGAGATATATCTTCGCCGCGAAAAAAAATTCATTCATGAACCTAAGTGCAGACATACAGAAAATAGCCCGTCATTTTATACCCAATGAATTCATCATTACCGATTGGGCAAGCTTGCAACCCTATTTTGAAACACTTGCTACAAGAGAGATTCAAAGCAAAGCCGAGCTCGAAAAATGGTTAGAAGATGTGAGTGAAATACAAGCTGTTATTAGTGAAGATGCTTGCTGGCGTCAAATAAAAATGACTTGCAATACAGAAGACAAAGCCTTGGAAGAATCTTTCACTTTTTTCTGTATGGAAATTGAACCACACATCAAACCGTATGCAGATGCACTCAATAAAAAATTGATGGCTTCGCCTTTTGTAAGTGAATTAGATACAGAAACTTATTTCACCTATTTGCGTAGTGTAAAAAAAGACATAGAATTATTTCATGAAAACAATATTGCCTTGAGTGCTGAATTGAGTGTCTTAGCACAACAATACGGTGCTATCACTGGCAAGATGAGTGTGACCATTGATGAACAAGAATATACTTTGCAACAAGCTGCCAAGTTTTTAATGTTGAGTGATAGAACTAAACGGGAAGCTGTTTATCATCAAGTGGCTGCACGACGAAAAGAAGATGAAGAAACACTCAACAATTTATTTGATGAGCTTCTTGCAAAACGCCACCAAATAGCCTTGAATGCTGGCTTTGCGAATTATCGAGATTACAAATTTGAAGAGCTAGGTCGCTTTGATTATACGGTTGCTGATTGCGAAAACTTCCATGCATCGATCAAAGAATTTATTCTACCATTGGTGGAAGATCTATATAGTCACAAACAAAAACAATTAAATCTAGAAGTATTAAAACCTTATGATATAGACGCAGAACCTATAGGACAATTGCCATTAGCACCTTTCGCAGACGGACAAGAATTATTGGAAAAATCCATACAAGCATTCAGCAACCTTCGCCCTTACTTTGGCGATTGCTTGCGTAAAATGCAAAGCCTACATCAATTTGATTTGGAAAGCAGAAAAGGAAAAGCACCCGGCGGATATAATTGTCCTTTAGCAGAAACTGGCGCTCCTTTTATTTTTATGAATGCAGCGGGTACAGCAGATGACGTTGTAACCATGATGCACGAAGGCGGACATGCTCTTCATTCTTTTTTAAGCCATCCTTTAAAACTAAGTGCGTTCAAGGAGTATCCAATGGAAATGGCAGAGCTGGCGAGTATGAGCATGGAGTTATTTAGCATGGACGAATGGCATTTATTTTATAAAAATGACAACGAATTGACTCGTGCAAAAACAGAAGAATTAGAACGAGCATTGTCTATTTTTCCATGGATTGCCATTATAGATAAATTTCAACATTGGTTATATACACATCCTGGGCATCCGCAAACAGAGCGTAAAGACGCATGGCTAAGCATACACCAAGAATTTTCTCCATGCAATTTACATTGGGATGGATTAGAAGCAAATCGAAGTATACTTTGGCAAAAACAATTGCATTTATTTGAAGTGCCATTTTATTATATCGAATATGGCATAGCCCAACTAGGTGCATTGGCGATGTGGAAACAATATAAAACGAATAAGGAACTTACCTTAGACAATTACATGTTGGCATTGAGCAAAGGCTATACACAATCCTTAAAAGAATTATATACAACGGCTGGCATTAGTTTTGATTTTTCGGCGAACAATGTGAAAGCATTGAGTGATTTTGTCAAAAATGAAATGCAAGCTTTGTTTGAAAAAGCTTCTTAAAGAGCTCAGTGTTTCGTTTGTTGGGGACCAACCGATGGAATCTCCGATTGAAAAGCAATCCTATAAGGTTTTGCAAACCTTATAGGATAATTAGCTCGGTATTTAAAATCATTATTCACCAAGCGTTTCAACCCCGTTGCTCTATCGGTTATGTGTCTCACCAACCGAAATATTTCTGAGGCTTATTAAATTACCTAGAGATAAAATAAAAGGCACATATAACCGTTATCCAAAATATTTTTTCTAGTATTTGTGAAAAGAAAAGTAAATCTGCATCTGCGGTTTTCGAAATAGAAATGCAGGTGCAGAAAAGGCATAAAATCCAATCTTTTCGAGCACTTCAGGCTATTTTATTTAATCAATCCTTATCTTTAATTTATTATTCATCCTTATTTAAAAAGGGAATTCTTTTTAAAAAGAAAAAAACAACTATGACGAAGACGAAACAAATTATTTGCGCCTTGCTATTTATTTTTCAATATGCAAATGCACAAAAAATTACGGAGCTAATACAACAAGATACCATGATACATGTGTACAAGCTCAATGACGAACAAGTGAAATTTGCATTACGAGAATATACCATACGCGACTCCGATTTCCTCTTCACCAAACCCTTTCGAGAATATCCCATCAAAAAATACAAAACGGATACATTGCCTGTTGGTAATTTTTTAATAGCCAGCATAACCAACAATATCGTTAACTATTCTTATGTGTATAAAACACCTTTTGTAATCACCCCAAAAGTGATAGAGGACGATGTGATTTTATATTTTTCATTGACCAAATCTAAAAAGTTAATCCAGGATGCCAAACTAGATATAGATGGCACAGAAATTTTGTATGACCCAGGTTATGGCGGTTACAGCTTTCCTAAAAAAATACTCGCCGATAAAAATAAATCGCATAAAGATTGTTTCATCCGAATTGCTTATGCAGATGAAGTATATGTCTTTCGATGTGAAATAAATATTGCTGCCAAAGAAACACCCCCGCAAAATTATTATGACAACCGAAATGCTGTTTTAAATTCACCTGGTTATATCCTCTTCGATAAGCCAATATACAAACCCCTAGACACCTTGAATTTAAAGGCTTTTCTCGTTAACTTCAAAAACGGAAACCCATTACGTAAAAATGCCAAATTGTATATTTCAGAACCGAATCAACAATTTTATTTAACCAAACAATTGAAACGAAAATCGCCTGGTGCATTCGTTTATACATGGCAAATTCCCGATACATTAAAATTGGATAGAGATTTTCAGGTACAACTTCGATATACAAAATTGGGTAGATCTTTTATCAAAAATGGTTCCTTTAAATTGCAAGAATATGAACTCAACAAAAATAAATATGCGTTGGATATGCCTACCGATTTATTTTATGCTGGAGATGATATCAACTTTTTTGCCACAGCAAAAGACATGAATGGATTCCCAGTTCAAGGTACTAGAGTGCATTATAATTTACGCATCAATGAAATTATAGAATTGTTGACAGACAGCCTTACCTTGAGCAATAAACAAAAAGAAAACTGGTATGAAAAAGATACTACTATTGAATATGAAAATTTTATTGAAACTGTAATTCCTTCTAGCATATTACCTAAAGCAAATGCACGATATACATTGGATGCCATCTTTATAGATCCATTGACATTTGAGAAAAAAGTAATTTCAAAACAATTTGTCAAGTATACACAAAAAGAAAAATTACTATTTTTTCAGCAAGAAGATTCCTTATATGTTCGCAATTTATACAACCTAAAGGATACCGCTAGAACCTACTATTTTATGACCTTTGGCAATGGCGATACCATCACAAAAAAGAAAATCACAACGCCTTTTCATTACCAATTAAATCCGCTAGAAACCAGTGCGATGATCATGGATAAGGACTCTTTTAAAACAGTTATCAATATTACCTACAATAAATTAGAGATGACAAAATTGAAAGGAAAACGAAGTGGCGATAGCATTCAAATTTCTTTTCAATATCCATTTACTGAACCCGTTCATTATAAAATTTACAAAAAAGACAAGGTTGTAAAATCAGGGGAAAGCAATACCCTTAGCTATTCTATGTTGGACAAATCGGCAGATGAGTATAAAATTATTTTGACCACCAATTTACAAAATGGCATAGTAGATAATTTTTATGAAATGCGTTTTGTACCAGAAAAAAATATTTTGCATTTTCAAAAAACAATTCCAGCCACTGCCTTGCCTGGCGACTCTATAGGTGTTGCACTTACTGTATTGGATTATAAAAACAATCCGAAACGAAAAGTCAATATTGCTGCATACGCTGCCAATGCTGCATTTGCCGAAAATATAGAACCACCTTATATAGACATACCTGAAGTGTATAAAAATAGAGTAATTACTAAACCTGTGTTGAGTCGAGACTATGTACAAATTTCTGCCATGGTAGCTTCTACAAATTATGTTTTGAAGAATGCCCATTTCGCTCGTTTTAATTTACGTAAAAATGAATACTACCAATTAAAATATCCAGAGCATGAACGCACTGAATTAAAAATAAAAAAGCAACAAGCTCAGCCAGAGTTTACTTTATGCATCACGCTAAAAGACATTTTATACTCACCAAAATATATTCTGTTAGATGATCAACCAATTTATATAAGCGATATAAATGCGAATGCTACTTATTCGTTTGTTGGCACAGAAGGCAAACATAAAATGTCGTTTCGCTATTTTGATAAATTGTATACTTGGAATAATATTGATCTGCAAAAAAATACCAAACACATTTTTGGAATCAATATAGATAGTATAAAAGCAAAAGGAAGTTTTTTAAGCATAACAGATTCCTTGCCAATTTTGGAACCGAATACTGCAGAGAAAAAATTATTGTACAGTACGCTTTTATTTACCAATAATTTTAATGCCGATTCGGTAGAAATGTTGAGTGAAAATTGGAATGAACATAAAAAATATTATCAAGTCTCAGGCATCCCTCTTATAAATATAGATGGGGACTACTATTTTGTTCAAGGACCTTTGAAACCCAATAGCATAGCGCATTTAAAAGTAAATAATAAAACATTTAATCTTCAAACCGGCATTGAAACTGTTAATCATTTTGATTATATATTGAAAGAATTTATTCCTAAAAAAATGCCTGAACCTAAAGGCGCATTTTTGCATTTTGGAGAAACTCAATTGCAGCCTTATGCCTTACTTGCTTTATTGAAACCAGATACTTTATTGCCACAACCTATTGTTGCACCGATGCAATATAAACCGCAAACAGAAAAGGCAATGCAAATTGTAGAAGATGAAAATTTCTATCAGAATTATACGGCTCCATACCAAGATGGAATATGTCGTTTTATGATTGAAAATAAAAATGATACGAACTATATAAAATCCATGTGGATTATTAGCAAGAACCATTTTGAAGCATGTGATTATATACAAAATATTTCTAGAGGTTGGTGCACCATTTATAGACGCGCCATTCAAGAACCATTCGATGTGTATTTATTTTTCAATAAAAATAGAATGGCAATTTTGAAAAATCAGCACCATACCAACAATGATGATTTTTATATCAATCCGACTTATTTGAAAACAGAGAAATTTAATAAAGAAAAAATTGAAGTGCCTTTGAAAATTTATGCTGAATTGAACGCAGTTCCTTTACTTCCATTTTATGATAGTCCGTATGAAAGTAAAGAGAAAATAAAACAAACGAACAGCAGTACTAGAAGCAATATTTATTTTCATGGTATGATTACGGATGAGAGTCAAACACCATTACCAGGCGCATTGGTTTATGCCGAAATAAATGGAAAATTTAAGTATGGTGCTGTTACCAACAACAATGGTTTGTTTGAAATTTTAGACATGATACCAGCCACCTATCAAATCAAAATCTATCATCCAGAATATAAGATTTCGCACTTCGAAGCATTGTTGATGGAGAATAAAAATGAGTACGATTTGAATACTACTTTACAAGCCAAAGCTGGCACTGCACCTTTGTTTGAGTCGATACAAAATGATTTTAGATTGATGGCGTATGCACGAAAAACGCAAAGAAATACATTGAAAGTGAGTGTGCATGAAAAAGAAACGAGAGACAAGTTAGATAATGTAGAAGTGAAAATCATGTACAATAACGATGCGGTAAAAACCTATACGATGACCAATATGAATTTTGAAATTCCTTTTCCAGAAGACAAAGAAAAAATCTATTCTATTGAATTGAGTAAACCTGGTTATACTACATTATGTATTCGTCAAGTTGAGTTTACAAAGAATTACTTATTTGTGTTGGAAGCGTTTATGGGTTTAGAGAAAAAGGAGATACTTAAAAGGAAGGAATTTTATATTGCGATGCAAGGGCAATTGTTTGAAGTACAAAGTGTAGATGAAATGACTGTATCGGGAAATTTAGAAAGCGCATCTAATATGGCTCCTCCATTTCCTACTAATAAGCAAGTTGTAAGCAAGAAGGACTATAAAGCAAGCCCTATTTCAGCCTCTGATGATTTTAACCCGATGAGAGGAAATAATTATTCAGCATCTGGTTCTGCTTCAATGAGCATGGCCGCTCCGATGGATTCATACAGTTGGAGTGGAGACCAAGAAGTTGCGGTGAATATAGGTGGCGGTAGATCATCAGGTACATTATACAAAGTAGATGGTATAATGATTCGCGGGACAAGAGGAACTAATTTACCTCCTTCTCAAATAAGTAATGAAGAAGAGTATTTAGCAAAAAGAAACGAAGAGAATATATATGCAGATGCGTCACTAATAGATCAAGTTGTTCAAAATAAAAACGCTTCCAGTATCCGCAAAAAATTTAGCGATGTTGGCTATTGGAAACCGAATTTAATTACGAATAAAAAAGGTATGACTGGCTTTACGATTAAATTGCCAGATAATATTACGGCATGGAAATCTTATTTCGTCGGCATGGGCAAACATTGGTTGCATGGTGTTGATTCTGCCGAAACACGCGTATACAAACCATTACAGACAACTAGCATAGTGCCAAGTTATTTTTACCAAGAAGATTTATTGCAAGCAAAAATTAAATTCGCTAATCTCACTCGCGATGCATTAAATATTCAAACGAAAATTCTCATCAATAAGCAAGAGAAATTAAACAAACAAGTGAGCATCAAAAATACCTATATAGATAGTTTGTGGATAGAAGCTGCAACGAATGATACCATTGCTTTTGAAGGCGGATTAATTTTCAAAGAACATTATAAAGACTTCGAACATTTTGATATTCCTGTTTTTTCAACAGCCATGAAATATGATGCCAATCAATGTTTGATGATGGATAAAGATTCGACTTATACTTTACAGATTGAACCAAATACAAAAGGTACCATGATATTCAATAATACCTTGTATGAAAAAGTAGTTGCTTCTATTAATGAGTTGAATAAATATGAGTATGGCTGTGTAGAGCAGACTACCTCTAAGTTGTACGGCCTATTATTGAAAGAAAGAATTCAGAAAAAACTGAACATGAAAGTGAACAGCAACAAAGAAATCAATAGTATGCTTTCTCGACTAGCAGATATGCAAAACGACAATGGTAGTTTTGGTTGGTGGCGAAAAAATGGTTCTAATGAACGTATGACTATCTATGCGATGGAGATTACGTATATCGCAATGCAAGATGGATTTGTAAATAATATTTTTAATGGGGCCAAGGATTATATCATACAGCATTATAAAGACTTGTCTACATCCGATAAAATTTATGCCTATTATGTATTGAATAAGTCTGGGTCAGTAGATGGCAATGTCAATAGTATGTATGAAAAAGTATCCAATGAATTTTTGAGCACGACCGATAAAATTTATTATTACCAAAACAAAACAGTAAGACAAGAAACAGTGAAGAATGATGATTTGTATGCGGTGTTTTTAGAAATCAATCAACATGTGATGCGACCTTATTATGACAATTTCTTCTATGATTATAAATCCGATTTATTCAAGGCCTATTCCTTGTTTAAAAACACGAGTTATGGTAAAGAATTTATAAGCTTGTTTCGCAAAAAATTAATCAGTGGAGAATACGAAAAAGATTTGAACACATTTGCCAAAGCCAATATGATAGAAGCCTTGACCAGTGATGCTTTGACAGATACAACAAAACCGATACAATCGACCTTAACCATAAATGATACATTGAAAATAAAGACTTTCCCGTATCGTATGCAATTGCAAGGCACACAATATCAAATCCAGCATATAGGTGGCGATGTGTTTCTAAATACGTCAGAAGAAAAATCCATTCAAACACCAGTTATACATGATTCTGTATTTGCGGTTCGCACCTATTTTATGCAAAATAATAATCAAGTAGAAAATGTAACTGCTGGTACAGCTTGTGATTTTACCATCGACATACAAGCATTCAAATCGGGTGAAAATGTAATGGTCGAAATTCCAATTCCATCGGGTATGAAAGTGACATCTAAAAATTCAAGTATCGGAGATGGTTATGTAGAATACTATAAACACAAAGTAGTCTACTTTTTCAATAAATTAAGTATGGGCACGCAACAATTGCACATACAAATGATGCCATTATTCAAAGGCAAATTTGTATTGCCAGCTACCAAAGTTTCTTTGATGTATTATCCATTTGTGTATGGGAATAATTTGAAGCGAGTAGTTAGTATTGAGTAGTTAGTAGTTAGAAAGGCATAAGTGGTGAAGCCCTGAAAGGGTGGTATTTACAAGCGAGGTGGCATAGCCCCTCGCACATAGTGGTAAGGCATAAGTTGAAAGTAAAAAGTAGTGAGTAGTTAGTATTGAGATGTGTGAATTTGAAAATGCGAATATTCGAGATTTGCTTTTGGAATTTGCAATTTTAAATTTTTGGAATTATGTATTTCAGCTTTGGAATTTGGAATTTGACGTTTGGGATTTGCTTTTGGATTTACTTTTTGGAATTTGGAATTTTCCACTTTGAAAATTGACTTCCGCCTTTGGAATTTGGAATTTGACTTTTGGGATTTTCGAATTTGGAATTTGGGATTTTAAATTTCGGAATTTCATAGAAGGAATATTGTTCTTATCTCAAAACATTTCTATATTGTACTTCTAAAAAAAGTACACATGAAAATTCTTGAAATAAAAGTGATGAAAGGTCCAAACTATTGGAGTGTCCGCAGACATAAATTAATAGTAATGTTATTAGATTTGGAAGACCTAGAACAAAAACCAACCAATAAAATAGATGGATTTTTAGATAGAATAAAAAACTTATTTCCTTCCATGCTTGCACATCGTTGCAGTGAAGGTGTTGAAGGTGGATTTTTTCAACGTGTCGCGGAAGGTACTTGGATGGGTCATGTGATTGAACATATCGCATTGGAACTACAATCGCTAGCAGGCATGAATACTGGGTTTGGACGTACACGTGGCGCAAGTAAAGAAGGCGTTTATCATGTGGTATTTAGTTATGTAGAAGAAGAAGCAGGAAAATATACCGCAGAAGCAGCTGTTAGAATTGCAGAAGCATTAATTGCAGGAACCGAATATGATTTACCAAATGATATACAACAATTGCGTGAAATTCGTGAACGAGTTCGTTTAGGACCAAGCACTGGAAGTATAGTTGATGAGGCTATTGCACGCAATATTCCTTGGATACGTTTGAATAGAAATTCATTGGTTCAATTGGGTTATGGTATTAACCAAAAAAGGATTCAAGCAACTATTGCAAGTACTACAAGCAGTATTGCAGTAGACATAGCTTGTGATAAAGAAAACACAAAAAATTTATTAGAAGCTGCAGAAGTGCCCGTACCTCGAGGTCGTATCATTTATGACCTTGAAGATTTAGAAGCAGCGGTTGCAAAGATTGGTTATCCTTTGGTATTGAAACCTGTCAATGGCAATCATGGACGCGGTGCAACCACAAATATATTAGATTGGGAAAGTGCTGTGCTTGCATTTGACATTGCAAAAAAAATATCACGTGCCATTATTTGTGAGAAGTTCATTACTGGTTTTGATTTCAGATTATTGGTTATCAATTATAAATTTATTTGTGCAGCCCGTCGTACACCTGCCTGCGTAACAGGCGATGGCAAACATACGATTCAACAATTAATAGATATTGTCAATCAAGATCCGCGTCGTGGATTCGGTCATGAAAAAGTATTGACGTCTATCAAAGTAGATGCTGTTACTGAAAAAATTCTAATCGATAAAGAATATACATTAGAAACCATTTTACCTAAAGGCGAATTGCTATTACTCAAGCCTACAGCCAATTTGAGCACTGGCGGTACATCTACGGATGTGACTGAATTTGTGCATCCAAACAATATATTTTTAGCAGAACGTATTGCGAAAATAATTGGATTAGACATTTGCGGTATCGACATTATGGCACCAGATTTAAGTGCACCAGTGGAAGAAAATGGTGGTGCTATTTTAGAAGTAAATGCAGCGCCTGGGTTTAGAATGCATATAGAACCAAGTGAAGGTTTGGCGCGTAATGTGGCTGAGCCAGTCATCGATATGTTGTACCCACCAGGAAGTTCAGCACGTATTCCTATTATTGCTGTGAGCGGTACGAATGGTAAAACAACAACTACAAGACTAGTTGCGCATATTGTGAAAAGTATGGGCTTCAAAGTTGGTTATACAACCACTGATGGTGTATATATCCAAAATCAATTGATGATGAAAGGAGATTGTACAGGACCTATGAGTGCAGAATTTGTATTGAAAGATCCTACCGTAGATTTTGCCGTACTAGAATGTGCTAGAGGTGGTATACTGCGTGCTGGGCTTGGTTTTCACAATTGCGATATTGCAATTTGTACCAATGTAAGCGCCGATCATTTAGGGCTTGGTGGAATTGATAATTTAGAACAACTGGCACGTGTAAAAACAGTTCCAGTAAATAGTGTATTGCCGAATGGTCATGCAATATTGAATGCCGATGATGACTTGGTATACAAAATGAAAGATGAACTCAAATGCAAAGTGGCATTGTTCAGTATGGATGTAAAAAGCAAACGATTAAAAGAACATTGCGATAAAGGCGGCATTGGTGCGGCTTATGATGCTGAAAGTGATATGATTTATATCTGCAAAGGCACATGGAAAATTAGAATTGATAGAGCCCATCAAATTCCATTGACACAAGGCGGAAAGGCATTGTTCAATGTGATGAATATTTTACCTGCTGTATTAGCCGCTTACCTAAGAGGGTTTACGGTAGAAGATATTCAACAAGCATTGCAAACCTTCATTCCAAGTGCTGCGCAAACACCGGGTCGTATGAATTTATTTGAATTCAAACACTTTAAAGTTCTTGCAGATTATGCGCATAACCCAGCTGGATTTTCTGTACTGAAAGCATACTTAGACAAAGTAGAAGCATCCCGTAAAATTGGTATCATTGCTGGAACTGGCGATAGACGTGATGATGATATTCGTGAACTAGGACGTATTGCTGCAGATACCTTTGATGAAATAATTATTCGTCAAGACAAACATCTTCGTGGACGTACTGCAGAAAATATTGTACAACTGTTGCAAGATGGTATACAAGAAACAAACAAGGACATGAAAGTAACAGTCATACTTAAAGAATCAGAAGCCATTGATTACGCCATCAAACATGCGGAGAAGGATGCATTTATCGCTATTTGCAGTGATGTAGTTACGGATGCATTGGCGCAAATACAAAGGTTGAAAAATGAAGAGGATACGCATTCATAAGTACGCAAAACAATAATTGCAAACTGAAGAGTATACAAATCAATAAAAGTGTAAGTCTTTCCTTCCTCGCAGAGTTTCCTCTATTCTAATTCACTTACTGAGTAGAATAGAGGAAACTCTGCATTTTAAAAAGCACAAATCCTATTTCATTCAAAGCGGAAACTAAAATAATATTCGTGTCAAAATCCCATTTAAAAATATAAATTACAGGAACAATAATTGTGGAAGAATCGGAAATGATCTGAATAAATAATAATTATATTAACTTCGATTAAAATTACTGAAATGAATTCTGCAGAAATGAAATTAGAAATATTTAGAAAGCTTGATTCCTTAGATAACGCTAAAATAAAAGACTTTTATGGGTTAGTATTAAATTTTGTAAATGGACAAAAGGCTATTGAGGAATGGGATATTTTAACAGAAGAACAGAGACAAGGAATTATAGATGCTGAGGAGCAAATCAAACAAGGTAAAGGAATCGCTCATTCCGAAATAGTTGCTAAGTACAAAAAGAAATTAATGAATGCATAAAGATATAATTTAGTCTCCGTTGGCAGATGACGACCTCTATCATGTTATTGAATATTTTTTATCAAATTAGAATCCTATTGTTGCAAATAATTTTTTAGATATTCTGTACGAACATCTTGAAATCATTGCTAATAATCCTAAACAGTTTCCGCTCGTTTATAAAACTAGAAAGTATAGAAAATGTGTAGTAACCAAACACAATACAGTTTATTATAAGGAGCAAGAAGCCAATATTCTTGTATTACGAATTTTTGATACTAGACAAAATCCGAAGAAATTGAAACTTAAATTTTAGGAATATCAAAATTCAAAAATGAAATACTTTTTCTCCATCCCAATTGAGTTTCCTCTATTCTAAATTTGTAAGTGAGTAGAATACTTGTGAGGAAACTCTGCATTTTATAAAGCACAAAGCATATTTCATTTCATATGGAATCTAAAATAATATTCGTACCAAAATCCAATTTGAATAATATAAATTTACATTCAGCTTCTTTTGTATAACAAATTAATCGCGAAGTTCAAAGAACGAGGCGCTGCGAAGTTCAGAAGTATATACAAACTTTGAAAAAACACAATGAGACTACTCCTATTTGCTTTTATTTTTATCCTGAATAGTTTATCATCTTTCTGCCAAGAAAGAGATAATAATAACTTAGAGAAACTCAATGCCTATTTAACGGAAGTGTATACCAATTCAAATGTTTATTATGATACCACGCAGTTGAATTTTAGAAAGGAGAGTATTGAATTAGTCCATTCTGATAAACCAAATCAAAAACTAAATGGGTTCATCACCTTAGGCATTTTAGATCTATATGCGAAGAATACAGAATCATCCATCAGAAATTTTAATCAAGCATTAATTACAGATTCCAATTGCTATCCATGCTATATAAAATTACATTGGATCTATTTCTATTTGAAGAATAATTATTATGAAGCGAACAAACAATCCAAATTAGGAATAATGAAGTTCGAAAGAATTGTAAAGAGCGATAGCACCTTAAGTGAGAATTGGTCCAAGCTATACAATATGTATGGATTGAACGAAACTCGTCAAACAGAAAAGTCTAAACAAAGAATGAAATATATCTCCATGAAAAGGGTTGCATTAGATTCGAATAACGCTTACTACAATTGGGAAAATTCATTTCATTGTGACAAAAATGAAAAGGAATTTTATTTGCGAAAAGCGCATCAACTCAATCCAAATGAAGACATTTATTGGAATGCACTTGCAAATTATTATTGCGAAAAGAAAAATTTAAATCAAGTATTAGAAATCATGAACGAAGTGAAACCGGAAGAAATGAATGACTCTTATTGGTTTCAACAAATGGCAGTATATTATTTTCGTTTAGGCAAAAAAAAGGAAGCAAAATCCATTTATGATGAAGCAAAGAAACTTGGATTTGAAATTGTGTACAAGTACTAGATGGTGGGTAATTAACAGGCGACTCAGAAAGAATGGGACGCAGAGTCGTTAGTCGGTGACTCTGCGAGGAGAATTAAACATTCCATTTCATGAGCCCGCAGAGTGCCTCAAATACTTCATACTCGCATACAAGATAAGAAAAGAAGACACATCTGCGGAGAAGGAATATGGAACGCAGAGTCCCGAGGCGGAAAGGCTGTGAAGAGAATTAGGCATTCCGTTTCATGAGCCCGCAAAGTGCTCAAATAATTCATACTCAGATATAAAATAAGAAAAGAGGACACATCTGCGGTGAAGGAAATA
>CANJRV010000040.1 GCA_947476825.1 Bacteroidota bacterium
GGATAGAGATGATGCTCTACTTGGTAGTTTAATCCACCAACTAACCATGAAATGACTTTGTTATTCATGGCAAAATTTACCGTGGTATTTACTTGGTGTATAGCCCATTCATTTTCAATTTTACTTTGGTCATTTGGCATAGGAAATTCAGCTTCTTCCACGGCATGTGCCATCTGGAAAACAAGCGCTAAAGTGAGACCCAATACGGCATGCATAATAAAAAATCCAAGTAAGGCTTTCCAAAAACCAAATACAAAAATGGGAATGATAAAGAAAATACCGAGGTTCATCAACTTGCCAAGCCAAAATCCAATATGGTCTTTTGGTTTGAACGTATTAATCTCGGTAGTATTAATTTTCTTAGTAGCCAGTTTTAAATAATCATCAAATAAAATCCAATTGAATGTAGTAAAAAAATACAAAGGCACTGAATAGATATGTTGGTATTTATGAAACCAACGTACGTCTTGCGTATGACACAAACGAAACATTGGATATTTGGCAATATCGTCGTCCAGTCCATCAATATTGGTATACGTATGGTGTAGAATATTGTGTTTTATTTTCCAAAGAAAAGTACTACCACCCATCAAATCGCCACCGATGAAGGCGATAAAATTATTCACATTTTTGTTGTTGCTATAACTGCCATGTGCAGCATCATGCATCACATTAAATCCAATAGTTGCTTGTATAAATCCAACTAGTCCACATAGTGTAAGAGATAGGATGGCATTGGGTTGTACAAAAATAATGACAGAATACACACTGAACAAAGAAATCAATAAAATAATGGTTTTACTATATAATTTCCAGTTCCCTCTTTCTTGTATGTGGTGCGAGCTAAAATAGTCATGAATACGCTCGTCGAGCAAGTTTTTGAAGGGGCGTGGTTGATTAGTAAACGTGACTTTGGACATGCTTTATGGTAAATTTGAAGAGCGCAAATATAATGTGCAGAAAGGAAAAAATGGTTTATTGATTATTAGATCTGTTACCTTTCGCATTTGTTTACCTAAATGTAGCTAGTATATTTGATCAATTATTTGCCATCTATTGCAACCGTTTCCTTAACCTTATAACCTTTACACATGAAAAATAAATTACTACTTTGGATTGTCTTGCTGACTTGTAATCTATCGCAAGCACAAACTCTATTTGAAAATAAAACATGGGGTTTTTCTATGCAAGCGCCGAAGAATTGGACAGCCTCAAACCCTGATGAGATAAAGGAAAATGTCAAACAATTTGAAATTGCTCGAACACAAAAGGAAAGAATCGATGCCTCGCTAAAGACCTCATTTCTAGTAGGCGCATTTTATAAATATCCAATACATTCGGTTAATGGATTTATCCCAACTATTTTGATTAATGCCAGAAAAATTCCAACAACTCAACAGGCAGATTTTTTAGCTTATATGGAAGCTGCCATTAAAAAAATGGAAACCCTTTTCCTTGATTTTAAATACACGCAAAAACCAATACACAAAACTTTACATGGCAAAGATGCCGTGTATATGGCGCTAGAATATAGTTTAAAAGCGGAGACTGGAGATGTATATACCATTAGAACCATCGCTTATGCTGTGCCAATTGGGAAATATTATATCCAAATAAGTATGATGGATGAGGCTAAGCAGGAAGATTGTCAAGCCCTGTATCAGCAACTATTGCAGACGATTCATATTCAATAAATTTTTTGTTATTGGGGTGTCGAATCAGACGAAGTGATTTGGTTTGTGAGGACACAAACCATGGGATGGTCATCCAGCCATCACACAGTTTTTGTTTAAAATCTTTTACACGATAAATCCTTTTCATTTGTATTTTTGGCCGATTCAGAATTTATATAGCTATGCACGAAGAAAGACCTTTGAATTTCCTAGAGGAAATAATTGAAAAAGATATTGCCGATAATACACATGATGGTAGAATTCAAACACGTTTTCCGCCAGAACCAAATGGTTATTTACATGTAGGTCACGCAAAAGCTATTTGTGTCAATTTTGGTTTAGCGCAGAAATACAATGGTAAATGCAATCTTCGATTTGATGATACAAACCCTTCTACTGAAGAAACAGAATATGTAGAAAGTATTAAAGAAGATATACGCTGGTTGGGTTTTACTTGGGACAATGAATTTTATGCTTCCGATTATTTTGAACAATTATATGGTTTTGCTGTAAAACTCATACAGAAAGGCTTGGCTTATGTAGACGATTCGAGTGCAGAAGAAATGGCCGCATTGAAAGGAACGCCTACACAAGTTGGTAGTGATAGCCCTTACAGAGAAAGAAGCATAACGGAAAATCTAGATTTATTTGCGCGTATGCGTGCTGGCGAATATCCTGATGGCGCAAAAGTACTTCGTGCAAAAATTGACATGAAGCATGATAATATGTTGATGCGTGATCCAGTTATTTATCGCATCAAACATGCCCATCATCATCGAACAGGAGATGCTTGGTGTATCTATCCGATGTATGATTTTGCACATGGACAAAGTGATAGCATTGAACAAATTACCCATTCCATTTGTACTTTAGAATTTGTACCCCATCGAGCTTTTTATGATTGGTGTATTCAACAATTGGACATTTTTACATCCCATCAATATGAATTTGCCAGAGGAAATGTAGAGTATACGGTTACCAGTAAAAGAAAATTATTGGAACTAGTAAAAGACCAACATGTTACAGGTTGGGATGATCCTAGAATGCCCACCATTAGCGGCTTTCGACGTCGTGGGTACTTGCCTTGCAGTATTCGTATGTTTTGGGACAAAGTAGGTATTGCCAAAAGAGATAATAATATTGAATTGAGTTTATTGGAGTTTTGTGTCCGCGAAGATTTGAATAAAGTTGCCCTGCGACGTATGGCGGTTTTAGATCCTATCAAATTAATTATTACCAATTACGAAGATGGGAAAGAAGAAGTATTGGATGCAGAAAATAATCCAGAACAAGAAGATAGTGGTCATCGGCAAATCAATTTTTCTAAAGAGCTTTGGATAGAACGCGATGACTTTATGGAAACACCGCCACCAAAATATTTTCGACTTGGACCAGGATTGAAAACTCGACTCAAACATGCCTATATTGTGGAATGTACTGGCTTTAAAAAAGATGAGGATGGTAAGGTAACAGAAGTTTATGCAACTTATTTTCCAGAAAGCAAAAGTGGTCAAGACCAAAGTGGCATTAAAGTAAAAGGAACTATACATTGGGTAAGTTGCGCACATGCAAAAAGCGCCAGTGTGCATTTGTATGATACTTTATTTGGTGTAGCAAATCCGGCTGAAGGAGAAGGTGATTTTAAAGAATATTTGAACCCAAATAGTTTGATTGTTAAAGACGCATATATAGAACCAGCGCTTGCTACAGCCAACCTACAAGACAGATTTCAATTTTTAAGATTGGGTTATTTTTGTTTAGATAAAACAGCAACTGCAGAACATTTAATTTTTAATCGAACAGTTGGATTGAAGGATTCTTGGACGAAAAAGGGGTAGGGGTTTTTAGAGAATTAGTTCGTATCAAGTTTAGATATAATTATCTTAAACTGGAATTGAAAATTCCATGGTGCAAAAAATATTTCTCCATTAACATTTGTTAATCTTTGGAATATCCAAATTTTTATTTTATATCTTTATGGTTCACGAATAAAAATAAAATTATGAAAACGAAAATTTTAAATCAAATCAGCATAGCACAGCACAGCACAGCACAGCACAGCACAGCACAGCACAGCACAGCACAGCACAGCACAGCACAGCACAGCACAGCACAGCACAAATATAAATTGTGCAAGTTATGGGAATCGAAATTATTAGGCTTGGTATTATTATTTATTATGAATGGAATTACATGGAAAACATTTGCTCAAGCAGACAAGGCGTTACAGAAATTGGACAAGCAATTTTTTATTGAAAACAAAGGACAATGGCCAAGTGAAGTACTCTATATGACCAAGCAAGGCGGACTAAATGCATGGATTACGAAAAATGGAATGGTATATGATTTTTATAAGTTTAAAGAAGCCGCAAAAAAAGCAGAAGACGAAAATCAAATACATAACACTATAAAAAAAATGAAAACGCCCAAAGAGCAATATGGACAAATAGTTCGTATGACATTGGAAGGTGCAAATGATGCACCTGAACCCAAAGCTAGTCAGAAGGGTTCAGGGTATTTTAATTATCTCATTGGTAATGATAAAAGTAAATGGACTACTGAGGTTGCGCAATATAAAGAAGTAGTCTTACAAAATACATATAACAATATTGATACTAAATATTACTTTGATGAAGGCAATATACGTTATGACTATATTATAAAGCCCGGAGCGAGTCCTTCGGATATAAAAATAAAATTAGAAGGAACTAATAAGACTAAAATTAATGCTGATGGAGAGCTTGTTTTTACCACCAGATTTGGTGATGTAAAACAAGCTAAATTATACACTTACCAAATGATTGATGGTAAGAAAGTTACAGTTACTTGTAAATTTATAAAACTAGCGAATGGTAAAATAAGTTTTGATGCTGGGACATATAATAAGAAACTTCCTTTGGTTGTCGACCCTTTAATATATTCAACTTTTATGGGAGGGGATATGGATGACCTAGGTTTTGATATGACAATAGATGGAAGTGGGAATGCTTATATAGTAGGTGGAACATTCTCTACAACACCTTCTTTTCCTGGGGCAACAACAAGTGCAGGAGGTTATGACCAAACCTATAATGGGAACGGAGATGGATTTGTAATAAAATTAAACTCAACAGGTACTGATCTAGTATACTGGACATATATTGGAGGCACTAGTTATGACCTATTTAACTCTATTGAAGTTAATCAAAATGGCAATGCTTTTGTAGCTGGCTTAACAAATAGCTTTGATTATCCTATAAATTCTACTTCGCCTCCTTATGACGGCTCGTGGAATGGTGCTTGGGATCAAGTAATTACGGAATTGGATCTAACAGGTAACAGTCTAGAATACTCAACTTTTTTTGGGGGCAATAATGTAGACGTAGCCAAATGTATAAAATTGGATCCTGTAGATCCGCGAATGGTATATTTTGCAGGATATTCTGTTTCTACAAACTTTCCAAATACAATAGGCCCTGTAGCTGCGGTTGCGCAAGATGCTACAGTAAGTAAAATAGATATTACTGCTGGAACTAGTGGATTGGTTTGGTCAAGATTTTTAACTTCTAATGTACTGGATGATGCATATGGAATAGCATTGGATGCTAGTACCAATATTTATGTAACAGGTAGAACTTATGCAACTACTGCAACTATTTCTACAACATATCCAGGTATAGTGTTTGGCAATACTGGGAGTGCAAGTTTGTATGTTGCAAAATTAAATTCAAGTGGCACAATTATTTATTCGACTTTTGGAGGTGGTACTAATCCTGATTATGTACACGCAATTGATGTTACACCTGCTGGCGAAGCCTATATAGTTGGAAGTACAAGTTCGCCTGATTATCCTGTAACAACTGGTAACTTACTTGCAGGAATGGATGATATTTTTATAACAGAATTTAATACTACCGGTACAGTTGCAAGTTCAAGATATTTTGGTACTTGGCAAGAGGATACTGGTTGGGATATAAAATTGTTTGGAGGAAATGTTTATATAACAGGAACTACATTAGCGAATACATATCCTACCGAATCTGTTTGTATTCCAGTTCCAAATCCATTATTACAAGGAAGAGATGTAGTGGTTTCTGAATTTAGTTCTGATTTGTCAACTCTCGTATTTTCAAAAAGGTTTGGTAGTGTATTATTTATTGACCAAGCTTATTCAATTGCTGTTGATGCAACTGGGATTTATGTTTCTGGTTATACTAAAGCTCCAGATTACCCAACCACACCAAATTGTTTTGATAATACATACAATTCTTTAAATGATATTTTTGTAACAAAATTGATTCCAGGACCTGGGTCATTTACAGCTTCCATAACTTGCGAGCCTTTCCACACGGCATGCGATCCTAAAAATTTATATGCGCATCCAACGTTGCCAACAGGAACATATTCATACCAATGGTTTAATTCTAATGTAAACTCTGGAAGTACAATTGTGAGCACTCAGGCAGTTTATAATCTAACACAAACCTTCGCAACTAGTACAACATATACTGTTATCGTAACAGATCCAAATGGTTGTACTAGTAGTGCAATTTATGTTCAGTATCCGTATGTTCAAGTAACAGCATTAGCGAGTCCGAGTTCATTTTATTGTGTAGGTGGTGTGTCTACACTTTCAGCGTCACCCAATACATATGTTTCTTATGATTGGTCATCGTTGCCAGTTGGTTTCACCGCAACAGGTTCTTCCGTAACAGCAACAACTAATAATGTTACTACAACATATATTGTAATTGCTACAGATGCACATGGATGTATTGGTACGTCAAGTACTGTTGTTACTGTTAATCCTTCAAACTTCTGTTGCTCCCCTACAAAAGCGAATGATATTAATATTTTACAACTAGATAATACAGATGTGCAAACACAAACTAATTTGGGCAATATGTCTACCATAAATACTGGACAATCTTTTTTTATTAATGGAACTTTCAATATTTCACAAAATGTTCAGTTTAATAACTGTACTATTTATTTTACAGCAGGTTCTAAAATAACATTGGCAAGTGGTCGCACTTTAACTATCAATGGATCTACCTTAGAATCGGCACCTGGATGTGATATGTGGGATGGTATTTATGCAGATAATTCTACAGAACAAATATTTATTTCGAATGGATCTACACTTCGTGATATGATTAATGGAGTTAGTGTATCCAATAATGCTAAAATAAGTAGTATTGGTAACAATTATTTCGACAACCTAAATAGCATTCAACTAAATAAAAACAACCTTACAAATTCTTGTATCATTGAAAATAATATTTTTAAATACGTAAACCCGATGTTAGCTCCTTACATTACTCAAGGACAACCTTTACATGGAATAACTATGATGGATTGTAATAATTTGAATGTAGGTAATTATGCAAATGTGAATTCGGGTAATTATTTTGAACACATGTCGAATGGAATTTATATAAGGCATCTTACAACTGGTGTAAATAATATTAGCCTTTACCACAACCGATTTAAACAAATAAAAGACCCGAATACTTTGTGGTCTACATCACTTAGTTTGAATGAATTGGGTTGGGGTATTTATGCTTCAAACAAACATATATTTGGTGCATTGAATTTGAATATATTGGGTAGCCTTGGCAATACACAATTAAATTTTGATGATTGCTTTAAAGGAATAAATTTGCGAAGAGCTAGTGCAAGAATTGAATGGCAAAATATGGATAATACTTTATTAGGTATTAATATACCAGAAAGTTTAGGACAGACTTTTCAGATAAACAACAACAGTATTTTAAATACTTTGTTGGGGATTTGTAAGAATGGAGATGAGAGTACAAATGGCTTTCATGCAAGTACAAACACAATTACATTGAACCCTTCTAATGGAAGTTTTTTAGTTAATGTGCCTGACCCAACTGGTATTTACAGTAGATATAACTTAACAAGTAATGGCGATTCCTACATCATTAATAATATCATTACTATACCCACTATAGATCATGGGATTGGTATTTCATTAGAAAGTGGTACTAAGGATATAATTAATGCAAATCAAATACACTTTACAAGTACTAGTGGTACAAGTACTTTTGGCTTACCGCATTTAATTGGTGTGTATTCTAATGTAAATAATAATGCTACTATTACCAGCAATACTATTGATAATAATTATATGGTAAATGGCAATACCACATTTGTACCGGGTAATAATGTAGGCATTTTTTCTTTAAAAAATGTAGAGAGTAAAATACAATGTAATAATGCCAACTTTTTGCAACAGGGTATATTGGCTGGTGGCAATAATGGCAGTGGCACCGACTATACTCGAACTGCAAAAAATACCATGCGTGCTTCTATGTATGATTTGCTGATGTGGGAGTTTACTTTGGCTGGTTCATTAGGTAGAATTGGTAAGGTGATTACAAATAATCCTTACAGTGCATATAATGCAAATAATACTTTTTTAGGTCCATTATATACTAAGGTGTATAGATTTCATACATCTACTTGTATTGCTAACTATCCCGAAGAGATTGTAACTACGCAAACACAATTAGACCCAAACCAAAGTATTGCTACGAATCCTGCATGTAAAGTCCCAGTTACTAACCCTTCACAAGGATTTACTTCTGGGTATGTATGCAATGGAACGATGCTAGCCGAAGATGAAAGTATAGATTATGCTTTGGCGATGCAAATAGCCGAAGAAAGTTTGGAGTATGAACAAGACTTTGAAGATGGGGCACGTAGAGCAATGGATGAATTATTATATAGTTGGCTAGAACGAAATGATAGTTTACGAAATTCGGCCCCCTTATTGGACAGTTTTTACTTGTCGAACCAAAATGCATCCTTAGGTTTACTCAATAAGGTAAACAATGAAATAGCTGCATTGAGTGATAGTATTATACTTGCAGACAGTATACGTTGGAATGATACATTACAAATGGCTAAAACACACAATATGCAAATGAGTACTGTAGCCGTATTTGATGCCAATGCAAAATGGATAAATGCATTGTATTTAAAAGTAGTGGAAAATGAAGCGGAAGTGCTAACTGAAGCAGAACTTGCCGATATAGAAACCTTAGCGAATACATGCCCTTATACAGCAGGCAATGCGGTGTTTACCGCAAGATCATTGTTTGGCATGTTTAGCCCAGGTATACATTACGATGATATAGAAATATGCAATAGTCAAGGCATATATAAAGACGGTATAAGTAAATTACAACAGCAATTAAATGAAATAAGTCATTCTGTACATAGCCGCAAGTTGAATGAAAATAGTATATTGGTATACCCTATACCTGCCAATCAAAGTATAACTATAGAATATATGCTCAATGAAAATGAAGAAGGAGAATTTGTAATCTATGATATGTTGGGCAATCAATTACAGAAAATAAAACTTTTTGGTAATATACAACATACTAATATGGATGTAAGCCATTTAGCAAAAGGAATGTATACCTATAAAGTAACAACCTCAGGCTACCATAGTTATGCTGGCAAATTAATTATAGATTAAAGATGAGACAGTTTTATACTGCATTGGTGTTTATTAGTGTTCTAATAAGTACCAATGCTTTTACACAAGAATATAAGAGAAATAATAATTGGACAATTGGGTATGTTCCAACAATAGTTTTCAATTTTAATTCAAATTTAGCTTTTGATACATTGTTACAAGTAAATGGATTATCCTCTGGGTCTTGTATCTCTGATACAACAGGTGAATTATTATTTTATAGCAATGGATATGTTGTTGCGAATAAATATGGTTACAATATTGAAAATGGATATAATATAAATTGTCCAATTGGGACATTATATTCTGATTTTTTAGGAGGAGGAGGGCGGTTTGACCAAACGTCCATTATACTTCCTAAAAAAGGAAATCAGTATTATGTATTTAGTACCGGCATAAGTGATAGTGCTTATAATAATTTTTTTAATAATGGTATTAATGTGGGTTATGATGTACTAAATTACAGTATAGTAGATATGGATAGCAATGCTGGCTTGGGTAAAGTAACGGTAAAGAATAAAATATTGATGCAGAACCAAGAGTATGTGAATGTGGCACTTACGGCAGTAAGACATGGTAATGGAAAAGATTGGTGGCTGGTAAAAGCAGATTGCTTAAATCATAAATACCAGAGCTTTTTGGTAAAAGAAGATACAATAGAAGGTCCTTATTACCATAATATAACGGATACCGAAAATTACTGTGCCTTTTACACGCAAATTTATTTTAGCAATGATGGTACTAAATTTATTAGTGATATTTATAATCATATAGTAGATAGTATCACTTATTTTGACAATAACCGTGTAGATGTATATGATTTTGACCGTTGTAGCGGTGCCTTTACTTTTAATAATTATTATATAGTACCACAAGATACTACTTCCTATCCTGCTTATGATTTTAAAGCAGGAATATGTTTTTCTCCCAATGGTAAATTATTGTATTTAAGCAATAATTATACTATCTATCAAATTGATTTAGAGGATACTGATAAATACAATGCATTATTCATTACTGGTCCGGATACAAGTATTAATTATTTTCCTTGGTATTCAACAATGGCTTGTGCGCCTGATGGTAAATTATATATTGGAAATTATAATGGTATCAGACCATACATGAGTTATATAGATAGCCCCAATGTAAAAGGATTGGGGTGTCATTTTGTACCACAAGGGTTATGGCAACCGTATAATAGTAATTTGTTGCAACCTCCTAATATGACTAATTATGGGTTGGGGTGGAATGGATTGTGTTCACCATTATCTATTGCAGAAGTGGATGTGAGCAATGATGGTTTTGTAGTTTATCCTAACCCTACGCACAACAAATTCCATATCATAACCAAAACCCCAAATTCCAAAAAGGAATTCTATAATTCAGTAGGGCAATTAATATTCAGTTCTTATAGCAATGAGATAGATGTAAGTCGTTACAGCAAAGGTGTGTATTACTTGAAGTGTGGAAGATATATTAGGAAGTTGGTTGTAGAATAGAATTTCATTCAAAAAAAAATTACCCTCCAAGATAAATTTTAAACCTTGGTGGGTATTTTTATTTATTTTTATTTCAGCCTTTATTTTATAGATTTGTGACCAATGCCATTTGAACATAAACAAAACCTAGATTGTACTCATTGTGCTAAGCGATTCACGAATGTATTTTGTAATACACAGTATGATTCTCTAGAAAATTTAAACTTAGAAAAAATTTGTTCTACCTATAAAAAAGGAGAATCTATTTTTAAAGAAGGCACTCGCCCACATGGTATTTTCTGTGTCAATTTTGGAAAAATTAAATTATCCAAAATGGGTGATGATGGCAAAGAACAAATTATTCGTTTGGTAAAAGCTGGCGACCCATTGGGTTATAGAGCGATTCTGAGTGGAGATAAATATAGTTCTTCGGCTGTTGCCATTGAAGATAGCGGTGTATGTTTTATTCCGAAAGAATTTTTCATGAATATCTTAGAGAAGGATTCTAATTTGTCTTTGGAAATGATGAAACTTTTGTCGGATGATCTTCGCAAAGCAGAAGTGCAAATTACGCATCTAGCCCAAAAGCCAGTGCGAGAAAGGGTTGCAGAAGCTGTCTTGTTTATCAAAGAAACCTATGGCTTTGAAGCAGATGGCAAAACCATTGATGCATCCTTCAGTCGTGAAGACATTGCCAATATTGTAGGTACTGCTACGGAAACGGCTATTCGATTATTGTCCGAAATGAATAAGGATAAAATACTACAGTTGTCTGGTAAAAAAATTATCATATTGGATATGCAGAAATTAGTGAAGACTGCAAATCTTTGTGATTAAGCACTGTAGCATTCATTTCTTATCTGAATCAGGATTTACAGATATCCCTTGGACTATCTTTTCCTAAAATTCGTGTTTCGATAAGTGGACACCAACTTATAGGAAAGACAAATCCTGCTAATTCTACAATCTCGATAATCCTGATTCAGACAGTAGCATGTATGTTTCGGTTGGTGAGACACCAACCGATAGGGAATCCTGCTAATTCTACAATCTTGAAAATCCTGATTCAGACAAACATGACAAAAATCATGTTTGCTTTTTAGTTTGGTCATAGAAGTTGATTACAGTTTTGGTGAATTTTACAGCCAAATGTAATTGCCATGGTCAAGTATTCAAGTATTCAAGAAGAGGATTTAAAAAACCTACCTTTAAAGTCGTTTTTAAATGTTCTTTTAGATGATGTATATCCCTTTTTATTTTCAGAATTAAACAAAGCAGAAGCTTGTATTTCTGCGTTAAGTTCTGAGTTTGATATGGATGTTTTGAATTCAACTTGTAAAAAAATACTGTCTGAATTTGACGAATTGTATCGAAAGGAAAAATTAGTTCTGTTTCCTTTTTTACTTAAGCTTGAAAATGAAAATAAGAAGTCGGAAAATTGCACACCTTTCAAAAATATTAAAGCGCATTATACTTCCATTATCTACGAATTGCATAGTGGAATAGACTTGTTAGATCAATTGTTTATGCAAGACATGCATGAAACATCCGTTATGGTTCTTCGAGATATACTTGAAGACTTGAAAGAAAATTTGATTACGATTCAACGGGTGAAGGAAAAGCATTTTTACGCAAATTATAAAAATTGTACTGGTTGTAAAGCCATTCCAAATGTATGATAAAAACAGAAACAAAGATTGCTTGTAGCCATTGTGGTGAAACCTGCATGAATCAAGAGTTGCAACAAGATGATTTGAACTTTTGTTGTATTGGTTGTAAGCAAGTTTATGCCATTTTGCACCAGCATAAAATGACGGATTATTATTGTTTAAATCCTATGCCTGGCAATAAAATTATTTCTAGTGCAAGCAATAAATTTGATTATTTAGATGATGAATCGATTGCCTCTAAATTGATCAGTTTTAAAAATGCGCAACACACGCAAGTGCAATTTTTCATTCCGCAAATGCATTGCAGTTCTTGCCTGTGGTTATTAGAACATTTATATAAATTGCATGAAGGCATTTTGCAAACGGACGTAAATTTTACGGATAAAAGTATTCGGATTTCATTTCAGCAAGATAAAATTTCCCTTAAGGAATTATGTAATTTGTTGATGTCGCTTGGTTACGAACCGCACATAACCTTGAAGGATTATGAAGAAGAAAAAACTAACCCTAAACCGGTTAATAAATATTTGAAATTAGGGCTTGTTGGTTTTTGTTTTGGCAATATTATGCTCATTAGTTTTCCAGAATATTTGGGTTTAGATTTGGCAGACAACCCATTGTTACTAAGCGTTTTGCGCTATACTAATTTGGGACTTTCCTTGCCTGTATTTTTTTATGGGGCAAGTGAATTTTTTAAGAATGCGTGGCAAAGCATCAAACAAAAACATATCAATATTGATGCGCCCATTTCATTGGCTATTGTGCTCACCTTTGCAAGAAGTGTTTTTGAAATACTGACACATACCGGTGCAGGCTATTTGGATAGTATGTGTGGCATTGTTTTTTTTATGTTGATTGGGAGAGGCTTACAACGTAAAACATTGACCCATTTAAAATTCAACCGAGATTATACTTCCTATTTTCCAATTGCAGTAACTGTAGTGAAGGATAAAGAAATGCAAGTTAAAAAAATACAAGAGGTGGAAGAAGGGGATGTGTTGAAAATAAATTCGCAAGAAATAATTCCGGTAGATTGTATACTAAGTTCACGACTTGCAGACATCGATTATAGTTTTGTAACTGGCGAAAATGATTGCACCAGCATGCATGCGGGAGAACTCATTTATGCCGGTGGAAAAGTGATGCATTCATCTATAGAAGTTATTGCCATCAAGCCTTTTTCTCAATCACATTTTACTTCTTTATGGAATAATCAAGCGTTTAAAAAAGAAGAAGAATACAAATCGAATTTTGTTGAACTAATCAGTAAATATTTTTCATTAACCTTAATACTCATAGCTAGTTTGACTTTTGTGTATTGGCAAATGGTAAATCCAGCCAATGCTTGGAATGCCTTGACAGCAGTACTTATCATCGCTTGTCCTTGTACTTTATTGCTTACTTCATCTTATACTTTTGGCTATTTGATGGAATGGTTTTCCAAAGAAGGATTATTCATAAAAAACGCGGAGACGATTAGTAAATTGACTCAATTAGATCATATCGTTTTTGATAAAACAGGAACCATTTCGGAAGTAGTGCAACCTGAAATAATTTTCATGCCATTGAACAGTACTGCGGAAGATTTGAAAGTGGTTGTGTCTATCATGAAGCAATCGAATCATCCATTCAGTAAAATAATTGCGAAGCATTATGAGAAATTACCGAAAGAGGAAATTCAATCTATAAAAGAAATTGCTGGTCAAGGTATTGAAGCCTGGCACAATGAACAACATATAAAAATTGGTAGCGCATCTTTTGTAGGAATGCAAGTACCGATTGAAATAAGTGGTTCATTGGTTTGCTTTTCGGTCGATGGTAATACACAAGCTTATTTTATTTTGAAAAATAAAATTCGAAGTGGGATAAAAGAATTGTTCTCTGCCTTAAAAAAATATTCTGTTAGTTTATTAAGTGGCGACAATGCTTTATCGGTCCAACAAATGAAACATATTTTTCCAAAGGATTCTGCCTTATTGTTTCAACAAACGCCACAACAAAAATTAGATTATATCCATAGTCTGCAAATGCAAGGGAAAAAGGTGATGATGATTGGGGATGGAATAAATGATGCTGGTGCGTTAAAGCAAAGCGACTTAGGTATTTCGGTAGTGGAAAATCATTTCTCCTTTTCACCAGCATCAGATGCGATCATACATGCAGATCGTGTTGCCAATTTGCACTCCTTTATACAAAGTGCTAAAGGTGCTAAACGGCTTATCATCGGTAGCTTTATCTATTCATTATTTTACAATGCTATCGGCATTTATTTCGCAGTAAGTGCACAACTAAAACCAGTGATAGCAGCTATTTTAATGCCTGCTTCTTCTATCAGTGTTATCTTGATTGCCTTTGTTGGAACTAGATATTTACACTACACTTATTTCCAAAAAAACAATGAAAAACAAAGACATGATAAGAATCATGTTTTACGTTGATAGATACCATTTTATGCCTTCCACACCCGCTCTACATTTGTACTATTAAAATATATCATCATGAACGTTATCATCTTCTTACTTGCTGCTAGCCTTTTGGTTGCGATTTGTTTTTTAGTCGCATTCATCTGGAGCGCGCGAACTGGTCAGTTCGATGATGATTATTCACCAGCACAACGTATTTTTTTTACAGAAACCATTGAAAACGAAAATAACTAATCCTATTTATGCAATTAGAAAAATTTTATTACGACAATAAGATAGTCAAACAATTCGGAATCGCTACTTTGTTTTGGGGCATAGTAGGTATGTTGGTAGGTATAGTCATTGCCTTCCAATTGGCTTATCCACAACTCAATCTAGGCTTGCCTTATACCACTTTCGGTCGACTAAGGCCATTGCATACCAATGCCGTTATTTTTGCGTTTGTAGGCAATGCTATTTTTGCGGGTTCTTATTATATCATGCAAAGGGTTTTGAAGACAAGGCTTTTTAATGATGTATTAAGTCGAATCCATTTTTGGGGTTGGCAAACCATCATTGTATTAGGTGCTGTATCCTTACTATCAGGATTTACAACAGGGAAAGAATACGCAGAATTGGAATGGCCAATTGATATTTTAATTACACTAGTTTGGGTTGTCTTTGGTGTGAATATGTTTGGCACCATTCTAAAAAGAAGAGAAAGACATTTATATGTTGCAGTTTGGTTTTTTATCGCATCATGGGTTACAGTAGCTATGTTGCATATTGTGAACTCCTTCGAGTTGCCAATTTCATGGACAAAAAGTTATAGCTTGTATGCTGGTGTTCAGGATGCATTGGTTCAATGGTGGTATGGTCATAATGCAGTTGCTTTCTTTCTTACCACACCATTCTTAGGATTGATGTATTATTTTGTGCCTAAAGCTGCTAATCGACCTATCTATTCTTATCGTTGGAGTATTGTTCACTTTTGGGCACTTATCTTCTTATATATTTGGGCAGGTCCGCATCACTTGTTATATACTGCATTACCAGGATGGGCACAGGCTCTAGGTACTGTGTTTAGCATCATGCTTATCATACCAAGTTGGGCTGGTATGCTCAATGGATTATATACTTTACGTGGTGCATGGGATAAGGTGCGTGAGGATCCTATTCTTAAAATGTTTGTAGTGGCATTGACTTGTTATGGTATGGCTACTTTTGAAGGACCAATGTTGTCTTTGAAATCGGTGAATGCAATTAGTCATTATACCGATTGGACCATAGCACATGTGCATATTGGTGCATTGGGTTGGAATGGATTTTTAATATTTGGTATGCTCTATTATTTGATACCAAAAATGTGGGGCACTACTTTATACAGCGTGAAGCTTGCAAATCAGCATTTCTTAATTGGTACAGTGGGTATTTTATTATACGCGATTCCAATGTATTGGGCTGGTTTTTCACAAAGTATCATGTGGAAACAATTCACAGAAAGTGGTCAGTTGCAATTTCAGTTCATGGAAACGGTTACGCACATTATTCCAATGTATATACTTCGTGGAATCGGTGGATTGTTGTATTGGATCGGTGCATTAATGGCTGTCTATAATATTTATAAAACCATGAAGCAAGGTAAGTTCGTTGAAATAGAAGCTGCGGAAGCAATGCCTTTAAAAGCACAAGTAATGCCACATCATAAAATGCACTGGCATGCTATTATTGAAAGAAGACCGATTCAGTTATTGGTATTTTGCTTGATTGCAGTTGCTATTGGTGGTGCTGTTGAATTGATTCCGACGTTCTTGATTGATGAAAATATTCCAACCATCGCTTCTGTAAAACCATATACACCACTTGAATTGCAAGGACGTGATATTTATATTCGAGAAGGTTGTTATACTTGTCATTCTCAAATGGTAAGACCATTCCGTGATGAAGAAGCGAGATATGGAGAATATTCTAAAGCGGGTGAATTTGTGTACGATCATCCATTCCAATGGGGTAGTAAACGTATAGGTCCAGATCTTCATCGTGTTGGAGGCAAATATCCAAACAGTTGGCATTACAACCATTTACGTGAACCTACCGATATGACACCTGGTAGTATAATGCCAGCATATAATTGGCTTATCACAGATGATTTGAATGTATCCAATACGGAGGATAAAATAAATGCCATGCGCAAGTTGGGCGTTCCTTATCCACTAGGATATGAAAAAATAGCGCTTGAAGATTTACATAAACAAGCAAATCAGATTGCAGATAATTTAAAATTGGATAAAATAAAAGCAGATCCGAATAAAGAGATTATTGCAGTGATTGCCTACTTACAAAGATTAGGCACAGATATTAAAAAGAAAGACGTTCAGAAAAAATAAAAATATAACCCTATGAAGTTCAAATATTATCTCGAGAGAATACAGGATGTTCGGATTTATCCAATGATTTCATTAATACTATTCAGTCTCATTTTTATCGGTGTATTATTCTATGTATTCACAAGCGATAAAAAAAGTATGGATGCAAAAGCGAATATTCCATTACAATAATTTACCTCTCTATTATACAAACCATGAAAAAATTAATTCGTAAATTCTTGATATTACTTCCTTTCCTCATCTTACATGGAAGTACCTTTGCAGCAGATGCAAGTAACAATAATAATCCAGCAGGTATTTCGTCTGGAAGCTTTGCTAGATATGTGCTTGGCGGCGTGATTGTTTTGTTGGGATTTGTTATTTTTATATTGACAAATGCCATTAAAATTGCAGGCCAAAATTACCAAGAGAAAATAAAAGCCGAGAGAAATAGTGCTGGTAAAATACTCAGTATTATTTTAATACTCAGTATATTTTCTAATTCACTTTTTGCGCAAACTGAAGCGAATACAAAAAACTTTGCTAGCAATTGGGATCTATATATTTTGATGATTATAGTGCTAGTATTATTTATTGCAATCCTCGCCATGGTGAGAACTCTATTCATTTTGATGGGAATTAAAGCAATCGAAAAAGAGCAAAAATTAGATGGCCCGAAGGAAAAAACATTTTTCCAAAAATTCAATAATACGCTACCAATTGAAGAGGAAGATAGTCTGGACTTGTCACATGATTATGATGGTATACGAGAATTAGATAATAAAATTCCTTCTTGGTGGACTTGGGCTTTTTTCTCCTTTGTTTTATTCGCTATCGTTTATTTGTACCGCATGTTTGTATCCGAAACTTTGCCCAATCAATATGTTGAATTGGCAAAAGCAAATGAAATTGCCGCAGAACAAAAATTAGAATTTCTTAAAAATAGCGCCAATAATGTAGACGAAAATTCGGTTGTATTTTTGGGAGCAGCCGATATCGCACAAGGAGCTGCTGTATATGCACAGAACTGTGTAGCTTGTCATGGCGATAAAGGCCAAGGTGGAGTAGGTCCAAATTTAACGGATGATTATTGGTTGCACAAAGGTGGTATTAAAGAAATTTTTTATTCTATAAAATATGGTTGGCAAGAGAAGGGAATGAAAAGTTGGAAGGATGATTTTTCGCCAATCCAAATAGCACAATTAACAAGTTTTGTAAAAACATTGCATGGTACAAATCCACCAATGCCAAAAGCGCAACAAGGAGAATTGTATACGGAGGATACAACAAAAACAATGAACGCAGATTCGACGAAAGCAGTGACGGATTCTGTAAAAAAATAAGATAGACTCAATCGGTAAATCGAATAGATTTCATGTAATTATTTATAACGAAGCTGAACAATAAATTTCCTCTGGCGCAGGCATTTGTAGTCCCCCCGCTCGAAGATTGATCAGGCATTGGTTTTAAGTAAATAATTTTTTCATCAAAGAAGTAGTAAAGCAATAAAATAAGGCGAAGTGGAAGATTTAAATACACAATCTGAAAGTAATTTTAGAGATAAAATTTCAACGGTTGACACGAGAGGAAAAAGAAAATGGATGTATGTTTTCCAACCAAAAGGGAAGCTATACAATTTACGAACTTACTTTAGTATTGGCTATTTGGTTCTTTTGTTCGGCTTGCCATTTGTGAAATGGAATGGGAATCCATTATTCTTGTTTGATGTTACTAAATCTAAATTTATTTTTTTCGGCCAAGTATTTTTACCGCAAGACTTTGTTCTGTTCGGTATTGGCATGCTCGTCTTCTTATTATTTATTGTTGTCTTTACTTTAATATTCGGTCGTGTGTTTTGCGGTTGGGCTTGTCCGCAAACTATTTTTTTAGAAATGGTATTTCGGAAAATAGAATATTGGATAGAAGGTCCAGCAAACAAGCAACAAATTGCAGATGCTAAAACTTGGACCACAGAAATGTATGTGCGTAAGACAATCAAACATGTTCTATTTTTCTTGTTGTCCTTTATAATTGCAAACACTTTACTTTCTTATATTATAGGTTTAGAAGAATTGCGAAGAATTGTTACAGAGCCTGTATCCATGCACGTTTTGGGCATTACCATCTTAATGATTTTTACCTGTGCTTTCTATGCAATTTATGCCTTTGTTCGTGAAATAAGTTGTATTGTTATTTGTCCATATGGTCGATTGCAAGGTGTGTTATTGGATCGAAATTCTATCGTAGTTATTTATGATTATTTGCGTGGTGAACCAAGAAATAAAAAAAGAAAACAGGTAGAAGAAAAGAAAGGCGATTGTATAGATTGTAACATGTGTGTGAATGTTTGTCCTACAGGTATTGACATTCGAAATGGTACTCAATTGGAATGTGTGAATTGCACTGCTTGTATTGATGCATGCAATCGAATGATGGAGAATGTCGGACTAGAACCAAATTTAATTCGCTATGGAAGTGAGAATGATATTTCAACAGGTGTTAAACCAAAAATTACTTATCGTATAAAAGCATATAGCGTAGTGCTTGTTATTTTATGCAGTATACTCGTTGGATTACTAGTGACAAGAAGTATGTTTGATGCAACTATTTTACGAGTAGGTGGACAAGTATTACAAGAAAATGCTGATAGTACCATTAGCAATTTGTATAAAATTAAAATCGTGAGTAAAAGTGGGTATACAAAACCTTATCATCTCGAATTGGATAGGAATACAGCAAGTATAGAATATGTTGGAAAAAAATTAGATTCTTTAAAATCAGGTGTTGAAAGCGAAGAGACATTTTTTATAAAAGTACCGAAGCAACATATCACACAACGAAAAGAAAAAATAAAAATATTGATTAAATCTGGAGATGAAATTATTCAAACTAAACAAATTACTTTTATAGGGGAATATTAAAATCAAGTGAATAAACCTATAAGGTATTTAAAACCTGATAGGTTTAGGAAAGAACAACAAGCATTTAAAAATAATTTAAAAACACTAAATTAATACCATGAAAAAACTAATGCACGCCGGTAATATAATTCTGTTTGGATTTGGAATCATGGTACTTTTCATAGCTGGCTTAGTGTATGAATGCACCCAAAATCCTTCTGTGATGGTAAGTAATACTTATTATGAACAAGAACTCAAATACCAAGATCTCATTGATGCTAGAGCAAATGCACAGAGTTATAATGATTCTTTGTTACTGATAAAAAACCAAGGTGAAGTACTATTCAAAATACCAAAAGAACTCAATGGATTGTTGCAAAATTTGAAGATTGAATTATACAATACATCGGATGATAAAAAGGATAAGAATTTTGTATTGCAAAAAAATGAGGAAGGGATTTATAAAGTGAATACAAGTACTTGGGGTAGCGGTAATTATTTATTGAAACTTCATTTTACATCAGGTTCAAAAAGCTATTATAAAGAATTTAATTACGCCTCATGAGTAGCATCCTCTTGCCAGCTTTTATTTTAGGATTGTTCGGAAGCTTTCATTGTATGGGCATGTGTGGACCATTGGTGATGAGTATGCCATTTCAATTTGTAGAAAAGGGAAAAAAGATTTCGGCTACTATTTTGTATCATGTCGGTAAAACGATGAGCTATGCCTTGTTTGGTTTGATAGCAGGTAGTATAGGTAAAGGCTTTGTATTTTTTAAATGGCAACAGTCATTATCTATCCTCGCAGGTTTAGTTCTATTATTGATTACGTTTATTCCTTATCTCAAACAGAAATTGGTATTGCCCATTCGTTTGCCAGATTTATTTTCAATGATTTACCAACGCATGCAATCCAACCCTAGTATTCATTATTTTTTTCTACTTGGATTTTTAAATGGCTTATTGCCATGCGGATTGGTGTATGCAGCATTAGCAGGAGCTATGGCAACAGGCTCGCCCATTTCTGGTTGGGCATTCATGTTCTTCTTTGGCTTAGGCACAATGCCTTCCTTAAGTATATTGATTTTTTTTCAGCAAAAATTTTCCATCACTTGGCGAAAATATTTTTTGAAAAGTTCTACAGTACTTTCCATTTTTATTGGCATTCTTTTAATTTTTCGTGGCTTGAATTTAGGCATTCCATATATTAGTCCTAGTTTCAATTCGCATACACAACAGATGAGCTGTTGCAACAAACCTTAAACTTTTTATTCACCCTATAAATTTACAAACATGCTAGAAAGACATAGTTTAAAACACGAGTTCCCACAATTTGAAGAAAAAATAATTGCGCTTAAATCATCGGATGCGCATTTTCGAAAATTATTTGATGAGTATGATGAATTAGATCATCATATTTATAGAATTGAAAATGAAACAGAACCTACTACAGATGAGGTTTTAACCGCGATGCAAATGAAACGAGTTCATTTGAAAGATGAATTGTATAAGTATTTGATTAAATAGCAATTTGATAATTACAATTTGAAAATGTGTCCATTTGAAGATTTGAAAATGAGATAATTTGGAGTTTAGGAATTTCAGATTTCATGAGAATATTTGCTAGACAAAATGGAAGGCTTCGCTCAAAGCGAAGCCTTCCTTATAAGGATAGGTCAGTAAAGTTAGATTTATCTATTGGCTGTTGTCTCTTATAACGAAATGGGCTGTTAGGTGAGGCGCCAATAAGCAGGGTAAGAGGAAAGTCATAAGTAGTAAGTGTAGCACAGAAATGGCGTAATTTCTTAGCGAGGTGGCATCGCCCCTTGCACATAAAGTACAAATAATAAAATGGCTGTATTATTCTCATTTGAATAAAATAAAAACTACTAGAAGGATTGATTTGAATTTCATGGAATTGCAAATTGGGTTATACTGAAATGGTATGAATAGAGGTGGCCACAAATTGGTGCTATATTCGAAAAATTCTTACATTTACTTTTTCTAAATTGCCGTTATGGAGTTATTACCGATTCAAAATAAAATTTACGAAGTGAGGGGAGAAAGAATCATGTTTGATTTTGATTTAGCGTTCCTTTTTGATACCGAAACAAAAAAATTAAAGCAAAGTGTAAGGCGAAATATACATCGTTTTCCAAATACATTTATGTTTGAATTGACGCCGAATGAATGGCGTGAGGTGGTCACAAATTGTGACCACCTACCTTCAAATGCCCGTTTTACAAGCGTTTTGCCTTTTGCATTCACAGAACATGGAGTTACGATGCTAGCGAGTATATTAAAAAGTGACCGTGCAATAAAAATGAATATTGCCATTGTTACAGCATTCGTAGAAATGAAAAAACATCTTTCACTATACACTGAGTTAGCAAAAAAAATACATGAGTTAGAACAACAAACAAACACACAATTTATGGAAATATATGAGGCATTAGAAAACCTAATAAATGACACACATTTACTAAAAGAAAAAGATAAAAAAATTACAAAGTGGGAACAACGAGAGGAGATAGGATTTAAAAAAAAGTAAATATTTCTACCTAAAATTTCTATTATTCATGAATTGCAATTCTAAACGATTATAAATGAATTTATTAACCTTATACAATTTATCCTATTTATTCTTGAATAAAAACGAATCTACATTTTATAAAAATGGTTGAGCTCAAACGATTAGTTTTTTTTATTTTAAATAACCCGAATTCATGATTATAGATTGGAACACTTTCAAGAATTTTTTTTGGGATTCATTAAAATTAGAAGAACCTGAGTTTAGTCAATAAACAAGTAACTATATTTATTTTTCGGTTTTTGAGACACCAATCGAAATGAATTAATTGGTGAGACTCCAACCAATAGGCGGAAATAGCAATTTAAAAATGAGTCAATTTGAAGATTTGAAAATGAGACAATTTGTAGTTTGGGAACTTGAAATTGATGAAACTAATTGCTAGTCAAAAAGGAAGGCTTCGCTTTAAGCGAAGCCTTCCTTAGCTAGGTTAAATCAATTCGGCAATCCAATCAAATCTGTTGTCGCTAAAATATCTTGCAATGCAGCATATAAAATATCTAAATCTTCTTGGGTATTAAATCCTTGTACAGAAAAGCGCATATACACTTTACCGAAATGTACCATGACTGGAATTTCAATTTTATACTTTTGAAAAAGTAATGCTTGTAATTTTTCGGGCTCGTTTGTGATGATAGGGATGGAAAATAATTGGGCTAAATAAGTTTCGTTGATTGGGCATAAAGGCTGCGTTCCCAATAATGCACAAAAACGCGAAGCATTATCTAGCACCAATTTTTTACTGCCTTTGGTTATTTCATCCCAATTATTTTCTTCCATAAATGCAAGTGCTTTTGGAATGGTCAAAAATGCTGAAATATCTCTAGTGCCTTGCAATTGATGATAGTCTAGAAACAAGGAGGATGAAGGCTTTGCGCTATCATAACCCCAACTAACCACTAAAGGATCAAACAACTGTTGCAATTCTTTTTTGATATATAAAAAGGAGCAACCTTTTGGTGCCATCAGCCACTTATGACATGCACCTGTAAAAATATCGGCTTGTAATTCTGTAAGATTTAATGGTAATTGCCCGGGTGTATGTGCGCCATCAACAAAAGTAATTAAGCCAAGTTGTTTCGCCTTTGCACATATTTCGGCAACAGGCAAAACCAATCCAGTAGTGCTTGTAATTTGGCTGATAAAAACCATTTTTGTTCGCGATGTTAAACCGCTAAAAAATTGTTCAATAAAACTTTCTGTCGAAACAATTGGTAATTGTATTTCTGCTTTGACAAATGTTGCTTTACTCTTTTTGCAATAATAATTCCATGTTTTTTCGCAAGCGCCATATTCTAAATTAGTAGTTAATATTTCATCGCCTTCTTGCAATACAAAACTCTTCGCAATAATATTTACAGCATAAGATGGATTGGTTACAAATACGATATCCTCTGCATCGCAATGTATATAAGCCGACAATGCTTTTCTAGATTCCGCTAAATACGTATAACTGTTGATGGTAATAAATTGTACTGGCTCTTGTTCTAATTCTAATTGCCATTTTTGATAATCTGCAAAGACTTCTTTCGGACATGCGCCAAAGGAACCGTTGTTCAAAAATGTAATATCTGGCCGGAGTAAAAATTTAGCTTTGATCGAGTTCATTTGGCAATTATATAAAATTAATATTGACTTTGTAAAAGTTCTTGTGTGTACAATTGACTTGGATGTTTAAATAAATTTTCTGCATCATTCATTTCTACAATCAACCCTTTTTGCATTACAGCAACATGATCACTGATATGTTTGACTACGCCAATATCATGCGAAATAAAAAGATAAGTAAGATTAAATTCATCTCGTAAAGCAACCAATAAATTAAGTACTTGGGCTTGCACACTCACATCCAATGCCGACACACTTTCATCACAAATCAAAAATGTAGATTGCAAAGCAAGCGCCCGAGCAATACAAATTCGTTGTCGTTGTCCGCCCGAAAATTCATGCGGGTAGCGATGATAATGTTCGGCAGACAAGCCAACTTTATTTAATAATTCTATCGTTTTTTCTTTCCGATTTTTGGCAGGATGAATGCCATGTACATGCATCGGTTCTTGAATCGCTTCACCAATACTTATTCTTGGATTTAAGGAAGAATAAGGGTCTTGAAATATAAGTTGTACATCTCTTCGATATTGTTGCGTATCGGCTTTATTTAAATCGGCAATCGATTTTCCTTTGTACATAATTTGCCCACTAGTAATATCTGTTAGTTTGACGATGGCTTTTCCGATACTCGTTTTGCCGCAACCACTTTCGCCTACAAGACCCATGGTTTCGCCTTCGTGTATGTTTAGGTTTACACCATTCACTGCTGTATACCATGCGTTCGTTTTACCAATAAAACTTCTGTTCGTCGGATACCAAATCTGTACATCTTGTAATACAAACAATGGTGTGCTTTTATTGATGTTTTCTATACGAGTTGCAAAAGCTGTATCTGCTATCCAATTGTTTTCCTCAAGCTTATTTTCTTCTGGATTTGTTGCTACAATTTCAGCAACTGTTTTTAAATATTTTACGCGGTGATTTTTATCTGGTCGACAGGCTAAAAGTCCACGTGTATAAGGATGTTGCGGATAAGCAAATAAAGATTTTGTGTCTTGCTTTTCTACACATTTTCCTTGATACATGACCATCACATCATCCGAAAAATGTTTGACTAAATTCAAATCATGGGTGATAAATAAAATTGCCATTCCATTTTTTCTTTGCAATTCTTTGAGCAATTCTAAAATGGTCTTTTGAACTGTTACATCCAATGCAGTAGTTGGTTCATCTGCAATCAATAAAGTTGGATTGCAACTTATTGCCATCGCAATCATAACTCTTTGTTTTTGTCCACCAGATAATTCATGCGGATAGCGATAAAATATTTCTTTCGGGTTTGGCAATTTCACTTCTTCAAATAAGGCAATTGTTTTTTCTCTTGCTTTGTCTTTGGTACATTTTTGATGTAATCGAATACTCTCTGCAACTTGCAAACCACATCGCATCAAGGGATTTAAGGATGTCATTGGTTCTTGAAATATAAAACCAATTTCATTGCCACGAATATTTCGTAATGCTTCTTCGTCTAATTGTAGCAGGTCAATTCTTTCTTTATTTTTCGTTTGAAAGAAAATTTCCCCATTAACATATTGCGCTGGAGGTGTAGATAATAACTTTAAAATACTCAATGCAGTCACTGATTTTCCTGAGCCAGATTCGCCAACCAAAGCTAAGGTTTTGCCAGCATGCAATGCAAAAGAAATAGTTTGAATAGCATGTGTTGTATTTTTTTCTATCTGAAAATCGATAGAAAGATTTTGTATATCGAGAAGAGTAATGTCAGAATGCAAGCGCTAGAAAATTAGAATTTTAAATGTTTCACTGTATTGCCATTATTGATTAATTGTTTCAAAGAATCAATTCCAATTCCTAAGTGTTTTTCAACGAAGGAAGTCGTAACGGTTTTGTCACTTTCGGCAGTTTTAACACCTTCTGGAACCATGGGTTGATCACTCACTAACAGCAATGCGCCAGTTGGAATATGGTTGTAAAAGCCGGTTATAAAAATGGTTGCTGTTTCCATATCAATTGCCATTGGCCGTATGCGTTTGAGGTAATCTTTAAATTCCGTATCATGTTCCCATACTCTTCGATTGGTGGTATAGCATGTGCCTGTCCAATAATCAAAACCTTTATCGCGTATGGTAGTAGAGATTGCTTTTTCTAAAGCGAAAGCTGGTAAGGCTGGCACTTCTGGCGGAAAGTAATCATTGCTAGTTCCTTCACCACGAATAGCAGCAATGGGTAAAATCAAATCGCCTACTTTATTTTTTTTCTTGAGGCCACCGCATTTACCCAAAAATAAAACTGCCTTGGGTTGAATGGCAGTTAGTAAATCCATGACTGTTGCTGCAGATGCAGAACCCATTCCAAAATTGATAATCGTGATGCCATTTGCAGTAGCACATTGCATGGGTTTGTCTTTGCCAAATATTTTGCATTTATGTTGTTTGGCAAATAATTCAACGTAGTTAGAAAAGTTGGTGAGTAAAATATATTTACCAAAATTTTCAAGTGCTTCACCAGTATATCTAGGCAACCAGTTTTTTACTATTTCTTGTTTGGTTTTCATGCAACGAAAATACAATGTTTTAAGTTTGTTTGTATATTAATTGTCTTAACAGCCGATGAAGTAAATTGTAAAATAGGAGGGGTTCACTGACTGTATAAAAGATATAATAGAAATTGGAGTGTTGATGCAGTAAAAATCGCACTAATGAAGTACATCGAATAAGTGATGGTTATTTTTAATTTCTTCTACCTGAAAAATTTGTTGTAAACTGGCATAAGAATTATGTTCAATAATATGTCGTTTGTGTAGTTGAATAACGATAAATTCTATTGGCGTGTCCCAAATTATTTTTTGTGAAAATGAAAATTCCCCACATTCTATAAATTGGTCAAGCTACTTGACTATCATTGCAAAAATTTTTATTTTCGACTTCATAGTCAAGGTAAATAAACTAAAAATTAGAATGGGAAAAATAATTGTAATTGCTGGTGCGACGGGAAATTTAGGTGGTAAGATTGTACAGGCATTGTTAGCTAAGGAAGCTGAAGTAAGAGCTATTGTCCGTTATAGCACAGACATAAAAAAGATTAAAAAGTTAGAAGAAAAAGGGGTTAAAGTCTTTCCTTTGGACACAAATAATAAATTCGAGATTGCAAAGCACTGTATAGGAGCACATTGTTTCATATCGGCTTTAGCAGGCTTACGTGAAACGATAGTGGATTCCCAAAAAATATTTTTAGATGCTGCGATGGAAGCAAATGTGCCACGATTTATACCAAGCGATTATTCAATCGATTTTACAAATCTGCGGGAAGGTCAAAATAGAAATTTAGATTGGAGAAGAGAATTTCATACCTATTTACAAAATATGCCGATTAAAGCAACAACTATATTCAACGGTCCATTTATGGACTTATTAGTTACTGATATGCCTCTGGTTCTTTTTAAACAAAAACGAATTTTGTGTTGGGGTAACCCAAATCAAAGGATGGAATTTACAAGCACATTCAATATTGCAGAATTCACTGCAGAAGCAGCATTGGAGGATAATACACCTAGATATTTAAGAATTGCTGGTGACACACTTACCTGCAATGACTTTGTGAAATTGCTTACAGAAATCACGTCAAATAATTATAAACTATTCAGACCTGGTGGCATTGGTCTTTTGAATTTTCTTATCCAAGTAACAAGAATTCTATCCCCTGCAAAAGATGAACTATATCCAGCATGGCAAGGAATGCAATATATGAGAGATATGATGGAAGGTAGAATTATTTTTCAAAAATATGACAACGATAGGTATTCAAATATCCAGTGGACTACTGTAAAAGATTTTTTAATCCAGGAACAAGTAGACCAAAAATAATTAAGTAATCACTTCATGGAAAAGCAATTCTTCTAATGTTAAACTTAAAAAATAAAATGAATATCTTTACCGATTCTCTTAATATTTGGTAAAAATAATAAGGGTCAAACTTCAAGACTGAATAGATGCTTAAGAAATACAAAGAAGAAAATATAATTATTTAGTTTTGAACATGACTTCAACAAGCCAAAAAAATAAGTATCAACTTAGCCTCATTCAGGAAGGAATAGAAGACACGATGTTGAATAATGTAGTCCGTATAAAGCAGATACATTATTCATCATGTCATTCCATTTTTTTTATAAAAAGTAGTATAGGTTTTTTTAAACAATCTGAAAGCTGCTATGTAAGTAATATATGAATTGTCATTTCATCCATGTCAACTACAAAATATCCATTCTAAACATTTTAAATAATTCATTCTATGCATTTTAAATTAAGCCTCATTTTTTTCTTGTTAAGTTTACATAATAGTTTCGGTCAAACCACAGGAGTAATCATGGGCAATGTGAGAGATAAGAACACCGAAGAAACAATAATAGGTGCTGTTGTAGTGGTTGA
>CANJRV010000041.1 GCA_947476825.1 Bacteroidota bacterium
GCCCTTTTACTATTAATGCTGCTTCTGCAAACGATGATATAGCAGTACCAGGTTATTTTTTCTCAGCTGGAAATATTGAAACAAGTGTCTGTACTTGTACTTCTAGTAGTACTGGACATTTAATTGCATTTGTAACCGATGGTGATGGTTCTGTTTATTCCTCCTTTACTCCCGAATGGAAAGCAGGGTTAACTGTAACTGATGACAATGGACATTTTGATTTCTATGGATTTGATGCAGTAACCTATTCTGTAGGTTCCCCAACTTCTTTTAGAAAGCCAGATGTAGTACTTCTCGAAGATGGAAAAAAGGCAATTATTACTTTTGAAACGAATGATGCAACATACAAATCTTATGTATTAGAACTTGATATTTCTGTGACCTCCAATTCTGTAACAATAAATCTACCTTCTGGAGGACTGGCAGATCCAATAAATATTTCTACTCCTTCTTACAGTCCACGTATTGATGGTGACTTTGCTGAAGATCGATTTGCTATTGTAAGTATTCAAGGGAATGTACCTATTTATTCGATTTACCATCTAAATAATTTCGGATTTTATGTTCCATATTCATTAATCGACAATATCCCTGCTAATTCAATTACAATAACAAATACAATAATGATGCCTGATATTGCATTAGGACATTTTACAGGTAATGGTGCGCCTTACCCTCCTGAGTGTGTAGTTAGTTATATTCATGGTGACTTTACAGGAAATGGGACTTCGGATTTAATTGTAGACTATCAAGATTATCAACAATTAATTATTCCTCAATTAGGTTTATCATCCATAGGTTCGGGTAGTACAACTTTATTCACTGCACTTAGCACCTACCCTAATTACCCTCACATATGTAGCGAAGAAGCATTTTCTAATAGTGGTTTTATGAAATGGGCTCTAGCAGAAAGTTTGGTTGACCCAGCAATTGCCACAGGTAGTGGTCAATTTTTGATGCATATGCTATATGTAAATTCTGATTACTTTTATGTTAACCCATCGGTTGGGATGTTTTATTTGGATGATGCTAATATGACTACAGATCCTGATTTACAAGGAAAAGGTACGCTAGATTGGATGAATCAAGATGGATTTGTAGCTTGTCGATATGAAATAGCAAGTCCCAATACACAAGAAATAGTAGGTGTAATGGAACCTTATATTTCGGGTTATGGAACATGGGATCAGGTTTATGATAATTATAATGTAGCCCCAGTTACTGGATCCGATCGGTTACAAGCGTTAAGCGTAGCTAGCGATGCAGCTTCTGGTTTGTATGTAGTAGCAGAAATATGGATTGGTAAAGTTATTTACAAGGTAAGAAATATTCTTAGCACAGGATTTAAACCTAGCGATTTATCGGCGACACATAATAATACTTATCCGAATCCTTGTATGAATAGCTTAAATATTACTTCCAATGCGAATGATGAAATTTATATTTCGGATATTTTAGGGAGAGTCGTTTTGAGTACAAGCTTAGTGAAAGGACACAATATAATTAATACGAGTACTCTTCTTTCTGGGAATTACATTTTACACAGCAATCATAATTCTATTTTAAACACATTATTCAGCGTAGTGCGATAATTAAATATAGCAACCTAGTTTTTTAACTAGGTTGCTTTTTTTATTCTATGAAAAAAACTATATTTCTCCTACTTTTACTTTTTGTATTAGATAAAAAGTGTGGTGCAAATGCCTTTATTAATGGCTTATACGCTGGTTATGAATTCAAATATGCTTGGGTTGCCAATAATACTTATTTATTTACTGTGATTATTTATTCAAATTGTAAAACAGCGGATTCCTTAATTGGTGCTCCGCTTCAACCTTGTCTGTCAGATTCATGTAATTATTCTGGAACTAATAATGGATATACTTTTTTAATAAACAATTCAAGCATGCCAACCGCAATGCCTAAACCATGTATTAATTTTAATACACAATGCGATAGTCCTTTTGTTGCTACAAGTGCGATATCCTATAAAATCACAAAATTTCAATTTCTTTGTGTATTGCCAGAGTATTGTGGCAAATTTAGAATAGTAAATAATTCCAATGTTGGAAGTATAGTTAGACATACACTAACCAATTTATCTGATTCTATTAATAATCATCATTGGGTATATATGGCTACCGAAATTAATAATTTAGACACCACTATACACAATACTACTGGCGATATAATAAACAGTGTACCTATCTATGTAATCGATGGTCAACCACAAAGCTATAGTCTAGCTGCACAGGATATAGATGGTGATTCATTGGTTTATCATTTTATACAACCTAAAGAAAGAGCTTTTTATTGTCCTTTTTTTAATACAGCTGTTCAATATTCGCTAAAAAATATTCCATACCTTTCTCCCTTCACCCTTTCCGAGCCATTCAGTACTGGCGGTACTTTTTATTGGGATAGTACGCAAGCTATTATGCACTTCACACCTGTAGGTACGCAAAATCCAGTGGTGACGCTGGTTATAGATGAGTACCACAATGGTACATGGGTAGGCAATAGCTGGCATGACATACCTATCGTAGTATTACCTGCCAATGGTATTACAGTCAACAACACGCCTGTACCTAATAGCTTTACTAATGCTACATTACAAGGCAATGATACCATCTATGCTTGTGCTGGTAAGCCTCTACAATATTGTTATCAATTGTATAGCAATATAAGCTCTGCGACATTAGATACACTAAGTGGTATTTGCAATATCAATACCAAAATACCCAATGCAAATATGAGCTATCAAAACTTATATACCGATACCATCAATGCTTGCATACAATGGTTGCCTACGGCTGTAGACACTGGCTGGCATTCTTATACCATTACCGTAAAAGACACTGCCTGTGCGGGTATCAACGCAGTGCATGTGCCACATACTTATGTGTATTATATACATGTAGCACCTGCCATACACATTACTGGCAGTCACACCCATTGTCAAGGAAGCACGCAAATACTTACTGCCTCTGGTGGCAATGGTGTATACACTTGGCAAGGCAATAATGTTACTTGCCTCAATGCCAATTGTGATAGTATAAGTATAGCACCAACTGCATCTTCTACTTACATAGCATCAAGCGCAGGCGTATGCAGTGCAGATACATTTTATGTAAATTATTTTCCAGATTTTTCTTTGTCTGTTTCGCCTGTTGATACGAATATTTGTAGCGCAAATAATATACTCATTCAATCCTCTACAAGTGGCTCTATATCGACACTGCAATATACTTGGTTACCAACTACAAATATCATTGGTAGTAATAATTCTAGTAGTATTACGGTATTACCTATAAGCACTATCTATACACTTACAGTAAGTGATAGTGCAAATTGTTTTGTACATAGCATAAGCAGCCAAGTAAAGTATGATGCTAATTTTCATCCTGCTGTTTCGCTTTCGAAAAATGATATTTGTTGGGGCGATAGTATACTACTTTCCTTTACAAATAATTACGCAATAACACCCTTTACTTTTTTATCTAATGTGGGCAATAACTTAATACTCTGCAAACCTGATAGCAGTATACAATATGGCATACACTTTAGTAGTAGCCTTACGGGTTGTGTATTGGATACAACGGTAAACATACAAGTGTCTAAAATTATAGCAGACGCCGGTAAAGACAAATGGATACAACAAGGTGAGGCTGTGGCTATAGGTAGTTACTACACGATGTATCCAAGCAATAGCATACTTACATGGTCGCCTGCATCTTCGCTCAACAGCAATACTATACCACGTCCTACAGCAACGCCTCTGCAAACCACAACTTATTATTTACTCATAACCAATGCCACAGGCACTTGCAGCGATAGCGATGCAGTGGTAGTGAATGTAGCCTGTCCAATATTTGTAGCCAATGTATTTAATCCAGTCAGCGACAATGAACAAAATAAAACGGTAGGTCCTTCTTCACCTTATTTACAAGAAGTTTATTTTGTAGTGTATAATCGTTGGGGCAATAAAGTATTCGATAGCAAGACCGCCAACACCACTCGTTGGAATGGCAAATACAAAGGTGTAGACCAAAGTGCAGATACATATTTTTGGCAACTCAAAGCTAAATGTCCCGATGGTACAGATGTGAATATGAAGGGTGATGTGGTGTTGGTGAGGTAAGAAAAAATTTCGCAATTGTTGGTTTTATACCAACAATTTATTTGAATAAAGTCCATACATTCACTGTTGCCGAAATCCCTTACCTTAAAAATAAAACTTATTTCTACACTAATTCTTAATCACTTTCCTTCTGAGTACTTTATCCTTGTATTGACATTCTACAAAGTAAATGCCTTTACTTAATTTTGATAAATCAATTATAGTTTTTTTAGAAGTCTCGCTAAGCTGCTCTGCTATCACATTTCCTGTTAAATCAATTATCTTAAACTTCGTTTTGTGTTCATTATTATTTATGCTCACAGTCATAATATCAGAAGTTGGATTAGGAAATACTTGCATATTAGAATTTAATTCTTCTAAATCATTTACTCCATTTGGAAGGACTGATAATATTAAAGTGACAACAGAATCACAACCTGTAATACTAGTGTTGAGCGTATCATTATACATTCCAGCAATGGTCAACGTATCACTATTAAACACATAATTATTCCCATTTATTATACTTGCTGTAATTGTATCATACATTCTACAAATACCATACTTAGCAACATATTGATGCCCATTGACATTATGGAAATTGCCTCCTGCAAAAATATTTCCATTCTTGTCCGACATAATTTTGTTAATAGCACCATTTGCGGCTAATCCATTGAATCCGCCTACTTCACTCCAACCGATGCCATTCCACTGTGCAACATATGCATTTCCATTTCCAGATGAAGTTCCATTTGTAAACCAACCGGCGGCATACAATCTGTTTGCGTTATCGAAACAGATATTTTTAATATCATAATTCGCAGACAAGGCATTTAATCCACCAACTTCACTCCAATTTATTCCATCCCATTTAGCAACATATTGTTTTCCACTTGCGTTAATAAATGCACCTGCTACATATACATTTCCTAATGTATCTACACATATTGATTGAATACTCGCGATTGCAGCTAAGCTATTTAATCCTCCTACTTCACTCCAATTTACTCCATCCCATTTGGCAACATATTTAGAGCCAGAAGCATTCTTAAAACCACCAGCGGCATAGATATTCCCGAAAGAATCACCACAGATAGCAAATATACTTGCATTTGCTCCTAATGAATTTAAACCACCAACTTCACTCCAACTTATTCCATCCCATTTAGCAACAAATTTAGAATTAGTAATATTCGAAAACAACCCTGCAACATAAACGATTCCATTATTATCGATATATATGGAATAAATATAACCATTAACAGATAACCCATTTAATCCGCCGAGTTCAGTCCAATTTATTCCATCCCATTTTGCAACATAATTTTTTGAAGAAGCATTTGTAAAGCCACCTACTGCATAAATGTTTCCTAATGTATCTGTACAGAGATCACAGATGTTTGCGTTTGCACCAAGTGCATTTAACCCACCTAATTCACTCCAAGTCGTTCCATCCCATTTTGCAACAAATCTTTTTCCATTTGAATTTGTAAACTGCCCACCTGCATAAATATTTCCGAATTTGTCAGAGCACATACTCATTATCATATTATTTGGAGCCAATCCATTTAAGCCACCAACTTCAGTCCATATTTGGGCTTTCAAATACGAAGTAGAGAATAGAATTAAAGAAAGAAAACAAATTCTTTTAAAAAAAGAATTTGAAAAATGTAATATGTGATACATACTTTTTTAAGTTTTAATATTAATTATTTATTAAAAAAGTGTAAGATGTAGATTTTTCGCCATTGTTGGTGTTATCATCAACAATTTATTTGGATAAATTAAATCCATGCAATCCATTCCATACGTCTAATCATTGATTCAGACATTTTGAGCAGCAGAAGAAATAGGCTATCTAATCTGTTCAAGATTTACAATCTCGAACTGCTATCTGCGGTTTTTAAACCGCTTAGAAAAATGGAAGTTTATATTCTATAATTTATCTAGAGCTTGGATTAAATTTTACCTTTCTGATAATGACATATGACTTGCTTTCTGCACAAGGATTACAAATCCTTCGATATTGGTTCGGGATTGCAAATCCCGAACAGCGGGAAGCAATGTTTACATTTAATAAACCATCTAAATCAAATATCATATTAATCTGACAAATAAATGCGTAGTACTTGCTTAAGTAAAAGGATTCCAAATCCCAAACGGTGAGTTGAAATACAAAAATATTTTTGGATGAAACTATTATCTTGTGCGAAATAAATTTTAATATTATGAAGGACAATACACAACGTGCCAAAAACATTATTGCTTTTTTACTTGCCTATTTGGTTTTTGATATACTGAACATGGGTTTGGATGTTTGTATGCTTTCAATTGGCGAATCGGATATTGATTTATTCAATACTTTGCTGCAGATATCGCACTATATGGCATTCGCTGAAATAGCCATTACGATCATATGTGGTATTCATTTTATTATGTGGTTTCGCAGGGCTTATTACAATCTTCATTTTATTGGTGTCGGTGGACTTCGTTATACAGAAGGTTGGGCTGCTGGTGCTTGGTTTGTACCGTTTGTGAACCTCTATGCTCCGGTAAAAATTATGCATGATATTTGGGCCGAAACACAGCGAGCTATATTCAGAACCCAAGATTTTAAATCCAATAACCTGATTCCAGTTTGGTGGACTTTATGGATTATCAATGGGCTGCTTGGACGAATCGTATTCCCGATGTATAGTAAAGCTGAAACGGTTGTAGATTATAATAATATCAATACCATTGAAATTATCAATAATGTGGTGAATATAGCTGCTATTCTGGTTGTGACTTCTATTATTAAAAAACTAATGGCGTATGAACATGAACTTTTTGAAAGTCGAAATAGCGAGGAAACATCTTTGCTGTATGATATACATAACGAAGAAGAAAATGTAGACCCATTACAATAAGCAATTATCGATTGCCTCCAAATTAAACAACATGCAGCGAAAAATGAAAGAAAAGGATTGTAATCTGTGTAATCCATTCCATCCGTTTGATCCGTGATGCAGACAATTTAAACAAATGAGCAGAATCGGCTATTCTAAATTGGGAACTGCAATTTTCCCCTATAAAAATTTCATAATTTCTATTATTCGGCTATCTTTATGCCTTATGAAAAAAATAGTATTTTCTTTCGTGTGTATTTTAATGACACAATTAGCATCCGCTCAACTCTATGGTAAATATTGGGGAGCCAACTTAAACATTTACAAATCCAATTTATTCAATGCCGATGATGTTCGTGCAGATAGTTTTCAAAAATATAAAATGACACCCGGAGTCGGTGGAAGCATTGAGTATGGCTACTTGTACGAAAATGGAATTTCTTATAGTTTCGGTTTGCAATTCGGAACCAATAACCAAAGCTATGTAGGCAATGCTATCACAGGTAGCAAATTGACCATGGAAGCAAAAACAAAATTGTCTTATTTGAAAATTCCATTTACCGTTACTATCCAACATATCAATGATAAAAAAACTAAATTTTTATATTCCATTGGTGCATTTTATTCTTATAATTTGGCGTATTCAGACATAAGAACTTTCTCTTATTCTGATGGAAGTATCAAACCTTATGAAATGACTATTAAAAAAGAAGTATTGACTGCTAATATTGTAGGTGATACAGCTAAAGCTACTTATGATATTAAAGACAGACCATATCATCGTCATGGCATTGGCGCATCTGCAGGCATTGGGTTTTCTCGTTTGGTGAAAGAAAAAGTAGAATTGATTACCCAATTGAAAGGTGAATTTCAAATAAGCAATGCCGAGAATACAGATGAGAACACGCTTACACCAACTGGCGCTACATCTGGATATCCGCAAGCAGATTATGTATATGGCAATTACGCAAAGTATATGTATGCACCAGGGAAAAATGAAAATCGTGCGGCAACACATCCATTCTCCATTGGATTGACTATCGGTTTACGTTTTTACTTATTTGATTTCAACTAGAATTTTGGATAGCTCTACCGCTAAGAAAACATTTGCCCTCATCAAACAAAAAGAGTTTTCTCTTTTTATACTCACTCGCTTTACTGTTATTTTTTCTTTGTTTTTACAAACAACCGTTGTTAGTTATCTCTTGTATTCCCTCACCAAAGACCCATTATCATTGGGTTTGGTAGGATTGTCTGAATTAATTCCTGCCATTGGATTTGCTTTCTTCGCAGGCTATTTTGTAGATAAGCACGATAAAAGAACCGTGTATTTGACTTGCATTTTTTTGTATATGATTAATGCGGTACTTATCCTTTCCATCACCTCCACTTTTTTTATACACCAACATTCTGTTCATGTAATAGCTCTATGTATTTATGCCGCTATGTTTTTTAGTGGATGTATTCGTGCATTTTTAGCGCCATCTTCTTTTTCCTTATTGCCATTACTCATCAAGCGCGAAGAGACTTCATTGGCTGTAACATGGAGTAGCACGTCTTGGCTTTTGGGTTCTGTATTGGGTCCATTATTTGGTGGACTCTTGATGGCTAGTATTGGCGTAAGTTATACTTTAATGATAGCAGGGTTTGTATTACTGATTTCTCTTTTTTGTATTATTCAAATTAGTCCTAAACCAATAATAACCATCGAAGAAATTGGTTTTGTGCAAGGACTTGCACAAGGTTTTCGATTTGTATTTAGATCCGAAATTATTTTAGCTGTATTAGCGTTGGATTTGTTTGCAGTATTATTTGGTGGGGCAGAGGCATTGCTTCCTGTGTATGCAAAAGAAATTCTACATGTAGGTCCAGTTGGATATGGATGGTTAAGAAGTGCGCACGGCATAGGTGCCATTTGCTTAATGCTTATACTGGCTTATCTACCGCTCAAAAATAATATAGGTTATAAGTTATTGGCTTGTATAGTAGGTTTCGGTACTTGCATTATTTTGTTTGGCATTTCCAAGTATATTTATTTTTCATTCGCCATGCTTTTCATGGCTGGCTTATTTGATGGTGTCAGTGTAGTAATCCGTCATTCCATTTTACAACTCAAAACACCAGAAGAATTGAAGGGCAGAGTGTCCTCTATCAATATGATGTTTATTAGTTCGAGTAATGAACTTGGCGCATTTGAAAGTGGCTTCACTGCTAGGTTTATGGGCACTATTCCAGCGGTTGTATTTGGTGGTGCCATGACCATTTTAATTGTAGGGTTCACGTATTTTGCTGCACCGAATTTAAAGAAATTGAAATTGGAGTAAGCAAAAAAAATGCCTTGTATAAAATCTCATAATGACATTTAGAAGTATGTTCGTGCAAACGGCCTTGGATAGTTTGGCGTTAAAAAAAATGGAGTGGTCGGCGAATAAATCGTCCCTGTCCGAGCAACCGACGCAGGAGGATTGTGAGTTTGGACGATTTGCGTCGAGCACGAACATTTTTTAGCTAAACTATCCACAGCCTTGATTTTTTGGTTCTTTTGTATCAAGACAAAAGAACAAAAGATTATTAGTAGCAATCATTTTTGTTACTAGCTATTCTGAAATACAAATGTATATTTTCTTTCACGTAGAATTGAATATTCTTCATGTACAACAATTGTATTTGGAAACAAATAGACCTTAGAGTCCCGAGGCGGAGACTCCACGGAGAGTAGAGGTATATAGTTGCAAATGGCCTTGTATTTTTGGTTCTTTTATATCAACACAAAAGAACGAAAGACAATTTGTAGCAATAAGTTTATAGGCAATTATTAGTTTGTTTTAACTTGGATATACACATACTTATAAATTCATGTCTTCACCATGCATTATCCAATGGGAAATAAATTATCTTGCCTGCTGATTGGATAAAGTAAAAATGCAATGAGAAAAATAATCTTCCAGTGTCGTTGCATTGCGGCAACGATTGTAGCGGAAATCCTTTTTGCTGGCTTTGCAGCAAAAAGATTGCAGCGAAAAGCGTGTCTGCCGCCCTACTGTAGCATTGTTTTTTTTTCAAAAAATACGCTACAGTATTACATTCATTCAAAAAATTATATAAGTAACTTCTAATATGGAAATCAAAAATTACGCACAATCCTTTGGACGTCTGCAAAGTATCATGCTAGAACTTCGAGAAAAATGTCCTTGGGATAAAAAGCAAACTATTCACACGCTACGTCAATTGACTGTGGAAGAAACCTATGAATTGGTGGATGATATTACTAATTCCAATTGGGAAGGAATCAAAGAAGAGCTGGGTGATTTATTGTTGCATATTCTGTTTTATGCACAAATTGCGAGCGAAGAAAAACAATTTACGATAGACGATGTGATCGAAAAAATTGCAAATAAACTTGTGTATCGTCATCCGCATATTTATGCTAATGTGGTAGTAGAAGATGAAGAGCAAGTGAAACAAAATTGGGAAAATTTGAAATTGAAAGAAGGCAAAAAATCCATTTTAAGCGGTGTGCCAAAATCATTACCCGCTATGATAAAGGCCTTGCGTTTACAAGAAAAATCGAAGCAAGTTGGTTTTGAATGGGAGGTGACTGCACAAGTAAAGGATAAGGTTTTAGAAGAACTGGATGAGTTGCAAGAGGTCATTGAATTAAAGGATCAAGATAAAATAGAAGATGAATTTGGGGATGTATTATTTTCGTTGATTAATTACGCCAGATTTTTAAAGATAGATCCTGAAAATGCTTTAGAAAGAACAAACCAAAAATTTCAAAGGCGATTTATGTTGATGGAAGAGGAGCTTACCAAAATGGGCAAACCATTGACTGAATATAGCTTGCAGGAGATGGATGAAAAATGGAATGAGATAAAAAAGAATGAGCAGAAATAAGAAAAATACAACCTTTCGATTCCCATTCGATATTGACACGAGGGTATTTTTGGCATTGCCGCATTCTTTTTTGTGTTGTCTATTAAGCAAATAAATCAGCCTCTTTTAAGCAATGTTTCGGTAGAGCATGTTCAGCAGAAATTAGAGAAATATGCCACTAGTCAAATCGCACATTTTAATTCTATACTACAGTCGAATGAAATAGCAAATGCATTTAACGGGCATATAGAAGAGGAAGAATTTCAAACTTTATCTAATGTGCCGTATGCATTATTTTTATTCAAAAAGGATGCCTTGTTTTTTTGGAATTCCAATACCATCGCTGCGCCAGAACAGAAACTGGCATTCGACATTCCCATTCCTTTTATAGATAAAAATGGACAGTATATATGGATGAAAAAACGAGTTGGAGATTCGAGTTTGCACCAATATGCAGTTGCCGCTATTTTATTGAAATATGAAAATAATTTGAGTCCCAAATATTGCAGAAAAAATTTTGCAGTAGGTGATAATGAAAATGATTATGGTATAAAAATGTCCTTGACGAAGGTACCCAATTCTGTATGCTTGACAATACAAGGTGTTGAGTCGTATTATATATATAGCAGCAATCCTTTTTTTATTATTTATGATATTAATGGATGGCGATTATTTTTTAATGCCTTGCCATTTATCTTTTTCGGCATTTCGATACATACGTATTTTAAAGTGAAGGTGACGATTCAAAAGAAAAATCCAATTTTTATTTTTAGCTTATTATTGTTTACCGCTTTCGTATTGCGCGCCAGTACTTATTTGTTTGGATTCCCAGATGATTTTTCACAGTATACGATGTTTCAATCCAGTTATTTTACTATGGATAAAATCAATCGTTCCTTGGGTGATGTATTTATTAATCTTTGCTTGTTGTTCTGGATTGTCATTTTCTTCGTGGTGAATGTACAAGGTAAAATAGTAGACATCACAAAGCAATTGCACAAAACTATTGTAGGACTTGTTTACTTGGTATTTGCGTTTGGATTGAGTAGCTATTTATGTTTTATTGCCAATGGCATTATCATTCATTCTGGGATTAATTTTGATGCTAACTTATTCAATCAATTAGATGTTTTTTCTTTCATTGGACTGTTGTGTTTCTTGCTTATTTTCTCCATTCTGCTTTTATTGATAATCAGTACCAATTATTATTTTGAAACTTGGGTTCAGCAGAAATACAAAAAGTATATTTATCTGTCCTGTGTTTTTACATTCTTATTTTTTCTTTTGCGACCTCTGGAAATTGAATTTAATTTGGCATTTGTATTTTGCAATTTCCTCTTCTTTCTTATTATTTTAGATATTCCTTTTTTTAAAACCAAATTTGATTTTAATTCTTTTGCCCTTCTTTTATGGGTGGTTTTTTTATCCATTTCTTGTTCCATTTATTTTACGTTTACCATTATAGAAAAGGAAAAAATATTCAGACAACAAGTTGCTAAAAAAATAATATCCCAAAAGGATACTGTTACGGATGAAAGGATAGAGCGCATGGCTAATCAAATACAAGGGGATAGCAATATTAAAAAATATCTTCTTCAACAGAAATCGCTAGATGGGTTTTATTATTATTTTAATCAAACGTATCAAATCAGTTTTCCTTCCAATGTGAATGTTCGTGTTTTATGGAATCAAAAAGAGTTTCCTTTACTTCAAGATACGAGTAGAAGTGCGAAGGTAATTAGAGGTGATTCGAACAAACAGGATGCAGCACAAATTCTTAAAACGGATGATAATTATACCATTCCCATCTTACTTGGGAAAGAGGTAATGGGTAATCTTTGTATGACGGTAGAAAAGAATTCGCTCGGTTTTACGGATGACCATTTAAATATTTTAGAGGATGATATTTTTTATACGAAGGTGCATGGATACAAATATTCTTATGCCATTTATGAAGACAGTATACTGGAAGAAAAAAGCGGGAATTATATTTTTTTCAATTCGATTCAGCCACATCAATTATTTAAGGATAAATATGTACACTTTGAAAATGTGGAGGATAAAAGTATCCTGTATTATCACCTGAAGAACAATTTGAAAAATGTGGTTATCGTGAAGCAGACAAAAATATTTTATTTGTTCTCTACCATTTTTGCCTACATGTTTTTTATTTATTTTTTGACCATCACATTATATGTATTGGGCAATATGGTAGCAAGGTCCAATTTGATTTATAATCGATTTTTAAATTTATTAAGTTTGAATTTAAGACTGCGTATTCATGCATCTATTCTTGTCGTCGTCTTGCTTTCTTTTGCTGCAGTAGGGGTTTTTACTTCTCATTATTTAATCCAAAGAGTAAATGAAAGGTCGCAAACTGAAGTGAGTAATCATGTACAATTGATACAAAAAGAATTGTTGAATTATTATCATACACATATGATGATGGATAGCAGTTCAGTTGCTGAAGTGCGTAAAATTATGGAAGATATTTCCAAAAAGTATTCGTTGAATATTGATTTATTTGAACTGCAATCTGGCAAATTATTTTATAGTTCTAATCCTGTATTTTATAAAGATAAGATACTCTCTGGTCTCATGAATTATACAGCTAAATTCGAGTTGGATAAATTGAATCGAGAATATATTATGCAAGATGAAAGTATTTTTAATTTTAAATATTATGCATCGTATTCCATTTTGTATGATCGAAATGGGAAAGCGATTGCCTATATGCAACTGCCTTATCTTTCTGAAACAACACAGATCACATCAGAGAATTTTTTAATCATTTTAGCACTTATTAATATCTATGTATTCGTTTTTATTCTCTCCTTTATTTTTGCATTGTCAATCACGTATTCGGTGGTTCGTCCATTCACTTACGTCATCAAACAGTTTACAAGAATTAATTTGACCAAAACGAATCAACCATTAAAATGGAATTATAGTGATGAGATTGGACTGTTGGTGAAGGAGTATAATCGAATGTTGCGGACCATGGAAAATACTACGGTATTACTCGCTAAATCGGAAAGAGAAATGGCTTGGCGCGAAATGGCAAAGCAAGTCGCACATGAAATAAAAAATCCATTAACGCCAATGAAACTTTCCTTACAAATGTTGGAAAGAGCTATCAAAAATAAGAAATCGAATATTGAAGAAATGACTGCTCAAATGACGAATACCATGATAGAGCAAATTGATAACCTGACGTTAATCGCCACCAATTTTTCGGATTTCGCCAAATTACCTGAGCAAAACAAAGAAGTGACTAATTTAAGTGAATTGCTGCATTCTATTACTGGTATGTATTTCAGTGATTTGAATTTTGAATATTCTTTCGTCATTCCTGAGTATCCAATTTTTGTATATGCCGATAAAGGTCAATTGATAAGGGTATTTACCAATATATTACAAAATGCAAATCAGGCAATTCCTGAAAATAAATTGGGTGTGATGAGTGTGACTGTGTCAAAAATCATTCGCAATTCTGTACGAATTTCTATCTCCGATAATGGTGAAGGGATTGATGCCGAAAGAGGGAAGTCACTGTTTGAACCATACTTTACCACCAAGTCATCTGGCACTGGATTAGGACTTGCCATGTGTAAAGATATTGTAGAACAATCTGGCGGAAAGATTACTTATACGAGTGTTGTGCATGTTGGCACTACATTTAATATTGACCTGCCTATTTATATGCCGGAAGAAGGTATAAATTAGTTTGTGAAATTAAATATGCATTGAGAATAATTTGGGCGGCACTCACGCTATCACTCCAAGTCCGTTTCCGCTCAAAGCAGCGGAATCCGGGCTTTCCATTCTATCGTTGCCGCAATATATCTGCACCTAAAGTCCATCCAGTACATTACATGTTTTGTTTATCCAAATTAGTTTGATTACTTATTAAATCTGCAAATCAATGATGTTTATTTTTAGTTTTTTTCTTGATAACATAGGAAGTTTGGATGAAGAACTAAAAGATGAAGAAAGAAAGATGATTGAAAATTTACTCAGCCCTGATTGAAGGTTGGCAATGGTAGCAATAGGTCATTTCTTGCTAACCTTCTGTCACTTATTCAGCAGGTTTAAATTTTTGTTTAAGTGTTTCAGTATAATTTAAGATGTCTTGTTTTACATCTTTTGTAGGTAATCCTTTAAAGGTTGTGTGAATTGGAATTTGGTATTCGTCTATTTTATCTTGATTAAACTTATTTGTAATTGTAAATCTGCATAAAATATAGTTGCTGCATCTTGTTGCTCTATAACTTGGATAAATGTCTAATTCATAGGCAATAGAACATGGAAAATCATTAATTTTTCCTAATAAACATTTGAATGAATAATTAAATATATTAGTTGTGTTAGTGTCTTTCAATTGGTATTGGTTATTGTAAATTGACTTAATCTCATTTAGATTTTCGTTTCTTAGTGATTTTCTGCCCCAAATAAATTTCATGTAATTTAATCCAACAGTAATAAAAGAAATAAGGATTGGGAGTACAATAAAAACTATCCTTTTAATCTTTAGATCTACATAGAAACTTTCATGTCGGCTTAAACCTAAAAATAAGATTATAAAAAATGAAATAACAACATTCAATAAAAATCGTAATGCTATTTTCTTATAGTTCAGTTTTAAAAATTCCATGTATTAGCTTGTCAATTGTTTTGTCACGTATTAAGTTCTCCATGTATTCTGAAAATCGGCTTTCGGGTTTTTCGCGAATTATCGCCAACTCTGTTATTGTCTATTCTATAAATTAGTTTCCCCCAATTTTAAAATATGTTTAAATTCTGCTGCTGTAACCACACTTACTGATAAGCGTTGCAGTTTAATTAATTGCATCTCTGCTAATGCAGAATCTGTTTTCATGAAAGATAAGGTAACAGGCTTTTTTAATTTACATTTTGGTTTGAAATCCACTGCTAGCCAAGCTACTTCTGTAGTGGTAGGATCTTGAAAAGCTTCTTTGACAACTTCCGCAATACCAACAATTTCAAGGCCTTCATTACTATGGTAGTAAAAAGCTAAATCCCCTTTTTGCATGGCTCTCAAATTATTACGGGCAGCATAATTACGGACACCATCCCAAGTGGTTTTTTTATCCTTTTCGAATTGATCCCAACTGTATTTAATGGGTTCCGATTTTATTAGCCAATAGTTCATGCGATATTTAGATTTGAATTACAGAACAAACATATAAAACTAAATTGTACCATAGCAGAAATTTTTCTTCTAAGAATAAGGATAGGGTATCAGAATTTTTTTCAAGAAAAATATCGCTATGGTATTTATACAAATAGAAATAATAGATTTGTGTAAAATAATTGCAGTTACAGTTTGACTAAGTACTTTTGTCTTCAATAAGAATCTGTAATTTAATTTATTGTTGTTCATGTAATGTAAGGAAAATGGAATTGAAAATTATTGATGTAGACGAAGCAGAATATCAAGATGTATTACAACTAAGACAACAAGTATTGCGCCTTCCATTGGGTATGAATTTATTTGATGAAGACTTGTCGGAAGATAGGGATCAGTATATCATTGTGGCAATGAAGGACAATAGGTTGATTGGGTGTTTGATGATAAAAATATTAGATAAAGTAACCGTAAAATTTCGGCAAATGGCTGTACATGCTGATTTTCAATCAAAAGGTATAGGATCCATGATTATGTTTTATGCGGAGAATTTTTGTAGGCTGAATGAATATGAAAAAGCAGAGTTGCATGCTCGTAAATCAGCGCTTGATTTTTATAGCAAATTGAATTATAGGATAGAAGGTGAAGAGTTTGAAGAGGTAGGAATTCCTCATTATAAAATGGTGAAACATTTACATTCTTAAAGGAAAATATTTCCACTAAAGGACAGAGTGAAATGATGTATTTGATATTACATTTGTCGAAACACACATGAAAAAAATTATCATTGCTATAGATGGATATTCATCTACTGGAAAAAGTACACTAGCCAAACAATTGGCAAAAAAGTTAAATTATATTTATATTGATAGTGGCGCCATGTATAGGGCGATTACACTTTACTTTTTACAAAATAGTACAGATCGCAACCAGGTAGATTGCATCCGACAAGCACTATCTCAAATTCGTTTGAATTTTGTGCATCAACAAATCCATTTGAATGGAGTGAATGTAGAAGAAATTATCCGCAGTATGGAAGTGTCGAATTTGGTGAGTGAAGTGGCTGCCCTAGAACAAGTCCGCGTCTTTGCAGTGCAACAGCAACAATTTTTAGGCAAAGAAAGAGGAATCGTGATGGATGGTAGAGACATTGGTACCACTGTATTCCCTGATGCGGAATTGAAAATATTTTTGACGGCGCAAGAAGATATTCGTTCGCAAAGAAGATTTGATGAGATGAAATTAAAATCAGAAACCATTACTTTGTTAGAAGTGAAAACCAACTTAGCACATCGAGATCATATTGATTCTACTCGCGAATTTAGTCCGCTGACAAAAGCCATAGATGCAGTTGTATTGGATAACTCTCATTTAAGTATGGATGAGCAATTGGAAATAGCTTATGGATGGGCAATGGAGAAAGTGAAGGGGTAGGATACTGCTTTATTCCATTGTCTGAACTGTGATTTCATTTTCTTATCGGCAAGTGTTATTCCAAATCGAGAACCATAGCTAGTGCTTGTCTAATATTATCCATTGTCAAACTATCTAATACGCCAATCTTTTTAACGCAACGTTCTTCAGCTATGGATCGGATTTGAAAACAATCAGCAGATGATTCCTTTGAGAGTTTATTATTGTTATTTGGCTTGAGTTTAATCATCCAAGGTGCTTTTGAATATTGTTCTTTCCAATCTGTAATTGGAACTATTATCTTTAAAGGGAGTTTCCCTAGTGCATTATCATTAACTATAATTGCTGGTCTTGTTTTCTTTATCTCTGCGCCTATTGTTGGATCAAGAGAAACCAGCCAAATCTCACCGTGCTTCATAAAATTCTTCTTTGTCAAGAATTGTAAAGATTCTTAACTCTTTATTGGATTTATATTCATCATACATGGCATCTACACCATGCTTCAATCCAGATTTTTTTTCCTTACGAATACTTTTTAACGTTTGCTCTATGACTAATAACTTATCCGTCAAAGGCAAATGATTTAATTCTCTAATAATATTTGCAGTTGTCATGACGCGAATATAAGATTATTATTTTCTTTTTGGAATCATGGCGCATAAAATATTGAATGAGAGTATTGTCTGCACAACGCGTTTATTTTATTGTTTTAAATGCTACAACTTTTTTATCGAATTCAGGTTTCATCTACCAAAATAACTCAGCATTATTTTTTTACAATGCTTTGCTTATTCTCGATTTGAAATTGGCTATATTCGGGCATTATTTCCTTTGCATGAAAATTTCCAAAGCCGTACAATTGGTAAGATATTATAAACAATTCTTTCCCTTTCGTATCAATTTTATTTTGTTTTTATTGGCTATTATTTTTATTGCAAAATGGGTAAAGAGTTTGCGAATAGAAACAAGTTCATTTTTTGGTATCACTTTATTGATGGTGAAGATGGCTTTGTTTTTCTGTGGTACATTGGTTGCTATCTCTTTCTTGTCTGCATTTATTTGTTGGCTACATTTTATGCTTTCATCTTCATCGCATGATCAACAAGCTGTGGACGTGCATATGCAAACTCCCAATTCACAACATGCGATGTTGCAAATAATCTGTAAGCTTCCCTTCGCATTGAAGCCAGCTTTGGGGTTTGTGAAAATGAAATTGATATATGATCAAGAATTGCTAACGGATAAATTAATCATCGCCAATAGATTGAAAAAACAATTTATCCCTTTTCGCTCAGGGCTTGCAAGTACTAATAATTTAATGTTAGACGATATCAAAGAATATCATTTTTCTAAAGCCATTGTATTTTTTGAAGACATGTTGCAATTTTTTTCGTTCGCTGTTGCAGTCGACTTGAATCAAACTATTTTTAATTTACCTGTTTCTGTCTTAGCCGATGCAGTGGAAACTACGCCCAAAAAAACAGAGGAAGAATTGATTCGGATAGAACAAATTCGAAAAGTAGAAGGTGAATATTTGAACTATAAAAAATTTGAAAGCTCTGATGATGTTAGGCGTATTGTATGGAAAATTTTTGCTAAGAATAAAGAGTTGGTGGTTAGAATTCCAGAAATCATGGATCCATTTGCTTCCCATATTTATTTGTATGCTAGCTTTTATAATCATACGGATTTTGCACTGTATCCAGCGTACCAACAAGTTTTTTTGAACCGGTATAAAAATTTTGTTTGGAGTTTATATGATGTATTGCAGTCTAAAAATTTTGAAGTTCGCTATGTACCGGATCAAATTCATAATGCACCAGCCGTAGTATCAAACCCAACACAATATAGCATTGCAGTGTCTAACTGGCATCAAGATAGGTCTTTGCGCGATTATATAAAACCGCAATTGGCGAGTGTAATCTGTTTGCATTCTTTTTCAGATATACAAGATCTAAACGCCTTACTTTCATCTGTAGACAGTAATACTTCTTTTTATTTTATTCGATTAAGTACAGACCTAAAAAGTAATTATATACTGAATTTTTTTAGTCGATTATTTTTCCGTCCTGCTACGGATACTTTAACGCCATTAAAATCTAAATGGGCTTTCCATACCTTAAAGTTTCAATTACTTCGGAATGAAAAATTACTTTTACAAACCTTCAAAAAAAATAGTATCCCTGTGGAAGTCATTGCATGAAAACCATAAAGCATATATCATCCCTTCGTTTTCTGGCGCAAATTGTATTCTTGCTTTTGCCTACCAGCTTGATTGTTTTATTTGCCTTATGGAATAGCAACCAATACTTTTCTGTTTTACAAGAACAATGGAAAGCACTTGGAATTTATTTTTCTGTAGGTATGTTACTTGCCTATTTTATTTATCAATTTCGATTAAGATTTCTTCCAAGTTTTTGCGTGCTGATTTTTCTATTATTAAGCGGATATAAAATTTTAGATAATTATGCAATCGGCGAATTTGATAGCTTTTTTATATCCATTCAATACCTTTCGTTCGCTTATTTGTTTTCTATAGGCTGGCTCTGTGGTTGGGGATTGCAAAGGATAAGATTCTTTCCTATCGTGCTTTCTAGCGTATTGTTGTTGATATGTATCGTCATCATTTCTAAAACTGGTTTGCTTACTGTAAGTAAATTATTGCAGTATTTGTCTCCTGTTGTTTTGTACAGTGTTTATATCGTGTATACCACCGAAGCACTTCGCAATAAAGAAAAAACAGATAGACGTTTTTGGTATTTATTCACTGGTCGATTGATTTTGTTTTGTGCTTTATTAGGCATGTTGTTTGGCGGTATTGTGTATTTACTTTACCCTGAAATAAAAGAGCGAGTGGAAGAATATGGAGGGCAAGGTAAGGAAGGTGAAAATCAAATGTTGCAAACTAAAAAAGATGGGACGGTTGAAAATAAAGAGTCTATGGGTTTAGGTTCTTCAAACAATAGAAATAAAAACCCTGAACCATTATTTTGTGCGCATATTGAAAACTATTTACCAGGAACAGAAATTCCAAATCCATTATACCTTACTTCTTTTCACTTCACAAAATATGATTCCTTAACAGAAACCTTTGAAAGAGATACAAATTTTGTATACAATGATGAATTCGTTCCTGATCCATCCAAGTTATTATTGTACAGCACGTATGTAGATAGTAGCAAAATGAAATACGCGTTTGGTGCAAAAAATAAGAGAACGGTGGAAGTGGAAATTTATAAAAAGCGATTGTCTAAGACTGCTTTTATTGCACCTAGTACAGCCTTCTTTGTACAACCCATCACGGTTGAAAAAGCGTATCAAAAAGAATTTTCTTCCGCCTATAGAAGTAAATCTTATGTATCAGATTTAAATAGCGCTTACTTTATTTATAATACGGAAGACCCTGCTATTAGGCACTTTCAGGAGCAACGATTTGAAGTATTGCGCAAAGCAAAAGGGTATGAAAACATAGATCAACGATTCATGCAATATTATACGCAGTTCCCTTCGGATGGGAAATACGCACTCATCAAATTATTAGCGGATAGTATTGCCATGCATAAACAAACTACCATAGATAAAATACTAGGCGTACGTGATTATTTTTTACAAAGGAATGCATTGGGCGAAAAGGTATTTGCTTATTCCGATAATCCGGGTATTCCAGGATTGCCTTCTGCTTCTAAATTGACCTACTTTTTATTTGAAAGTAAGAAAGGCTATTGTGCATATTATGCAGGCGCAACCGTATTTTTATTGCGGTCTATGCATATTCCATGCCGTGTAGTCACTGGTTTTTTAACCGTAGATAGAAGCGATAAAAATAAAGGTTGGTATTGGTTTTATGAAGATCAATCGCATGGTTGGGTTCAAGTTTATTTTCCAGAATACGGTTGGATAGATTTTGATACCACCGTTGGAAATGATGATGCGCAACAATCGCCTACACCGGATGGTACGCCGCCATTGCAACCGCCTAAGCCTTTGCTCGCAATGAGTGCCAAAATAATATCGGTAGATACCTTGCGGAAATTGGCGGAGATACATATGCAACATATGTTATACAAAGATGTGGAGTATACGCAACTCGCTGAAAATATTTCTACTGATCTACAAGTAGCTACCATTTGGAAAGATAGTTTGCAAGTGCCAATTCAAATTTTACACAAAGGGGATGATGTGATGCTTGTTTCTTTTGCGGAGAAATTAAAATCATTTAAGCCTGAAAAAACAGCAAAAGAATTACTAAAGAAATTTCCAACACCAGTTCCAATCGATGAAGTATACGTGTTAGATTTGAAGAAAGAAGAAAAGAAGAAAGCATTAGAAAAGCCAGCAATTGAAAGACCATTTACTTATTATATACAAACAGTATTTATCTTGTTTTTGATTCTCCTCATCAGCATTTTTACGATTCCATTTTGGACATTCACTTATTTTAAGTATCGCATGAAATCCAGTAAGGATAGCAAGCAAATAGCTTATTACGCCTATAAAGCAGCGACTTTTTTATTGCATCAATTGCAAGTTTCTCGATTGCAAACAACCCCTTGGCAATATGCGCAACAAATTGTAGATCGAAGATTTGGAACACAATTTTCTGCCTTTATGATTGTATATTTAAAAGCAAAATATGCGAATCAAATTTTGAATGAAACCGACAAACAAGTGATTAATTCATTTTATGCACCATTTCAAAAGAAGGTGAAATTTCATTTCAACCCATTTACACGATTTGTAAAATTCTTAAATCTAAATACCTTTATTCATTATTTTCTGTTGCCTCCGCCAGAACAAAATTCAAAACTATGATAGATACTATGCCCAATGAATCTGTAATCACTTTTAGCCAAAAAATTGAAAAGCTAATTACGAATATGGAACTTGTGATACAGGGAAAAAGACCGCAAATCAAACAAGTTATTACCTGCTTATTAGCGAAAGGACATATTTTAATGGAAGATAATCCTGGGACAGGAAAAACGGTTTTGGCTCGAACCCTTGCTGGATCTATAGCAGGAGAGGGTAGTGCAGATGCTATTTTTAAACGCATACAATTTACGCCAGATTTATTGCCGATGGATTTGTTGGGTACACATGTTTTTGATGATGTTCGAAAGGAATTTATTTTTAAGAAAGGACCTTTGTTTTGTAATATTTTATTGGCTGATGAAATTAATAGAGCTTCTCCAAAAGTGCAAAGTGCATTGTTGGAATGTATGGCTGAGCATCAAATTACAATGGGAGAAAACACGTATGCTTTAGAGAAATTGTTCTTTACTATTGCTACGCAGAATCCAATTGAGATGGAAGGAACTTATCCATTACCCACTGCCCAGCTCGATCGATTTTTTATGAAAGTGTATTTTGGATATGTGCAAGAAGAAACAGAAATTGCTATTTATAAATCCTATATTCAAATTCAAAACAACTTAGATAAAATAAAGCAAGTGCTTAGCATGCAAGATATTTTAGACTTGCAAGTAGAAGCGGAGCTAGTGTTTGTGCATGATGAAATTATACAATCGGTTTCTAATTTGGTGCGTGCAACCCGCGTCCATGAAGGAATATCCGTAGGTGCATCTACCCGCAGTGGCATTACTTTTATCAAATGTTTGAAAGCAAATGCATTGGTCAATGGACGTAGTTTTGTGATTGAAGATGATATGCAAGAAATTGCAGTCGCGGTTTTAGATCATCGTTTGGTCTATAAAAATAAAGAAGCAAGACAAACTGTATTGAAACAATTATTGTCTAGAGAAATGGATAGACTGAGCAAACTGAAATTGCATTAATTAGATGTAAAAGATAATTTAGTCTACTCTACAAAAACTGATTTCGTAATTCAAAAATAAAAAAATAATGAACTTAAAAATGTACGTATTCCTTTGCCTCTTTGTATGTATTGGAAAGTTTGTTGGCGCTCAGGATATTACTGGACAATGGAATGGTCAGATTAAATTGCAAGGTATTCAATTGAGAATTGTGTTTAATATTACGAAGACTGGTGAGGCATATTCTTCTACCATGACTAGCCCTGACCAAAGCCCCAAGCCAGTAGCGTTTACAAATACTATTTTTGAAAATAATATCTTGACCTTGGAAATGCCAACTTATAAAATCAAATTTATTGGCGAATGGAAAGACAACAAGTTAGTTGGAGATTTTGAACAATCTAGCAATAAATTTCCATTAGAATTATCTAGAGAGCCTATTGAAAAAGAGCAGATGAAAAGGCCACAGGAACCAAAGAAACCTTACCCTTATCGTTCGGAGGATATTACTTTTGAGAATAAGGAAGCAAAGGTTACATTGGCTGGAACATTGAATATGCCTAGCGTTGGGAATAATTTTCCTGTAGTTGTTTTAATCACTGGAAGTGGCCCGCAAAATAGAGATGAAGAATTACTTGGACATAAACCCTTTCTTTTTATTGCGGATTATCTTACAAAAAATGGGATAGCTGTTTTGCGTTATGATGATAGAGGAACTGGCAAATCTACAGGTGATTTTAAAATATCGACTTCAGCCGATTTCGAAAAGGATGCACAAGCTGCAGTAGATTATCTGCACACAAGAGCAGAAATAAATAAGCAAAAAATTGGGTTGATGGGACATAGTGAAGGTGGTGAAATAGCACCTATGCTTGCGTCGAAAAATAAGGAAATTAAATTCATTGTATTACTTGCTGGTCCTGGCATGTCAGGAAGTAAGTTGATGTTATTGCAAGAAGAAAAGATTGCAAAAGCTTCTGGTGTTTCCGAAAGTGATATTCAAAAAACACAACAAATTAATAGTGATGTTTTTGATATAGTGATGAAGGAAAGGGATATGGAGAAAATGAAAATACAGATAAAGAATTATCTGAATTCGGTGAAGGATTTTCCTGAAGGAACCAATGCAGATGAATATGGAAAACTCGTCATTCAACAAGTTGCAACACCTTGGATGAAATATTTTTTAGCATTAGATCCAGGTCAATTTTTACAAAAAGTTAAATGCTTTGTATTGGTTGTCAATGGTGCAATGGATTTACAAGTACCTTCGAAAGAGAATTTAAAAGCAATCCAGGCAGTGCTGGAAAAAAATGGAAATAAAAAGGTAACCGTAAAAGAATATCCCAACCTAAATCATTTATTTCAAGAATGCAAAACTGGCTTGCCTGATGAATATGCAACTATAGAACAAACCTTTTCGGAAGATGTGATACGAGATGTATTGGCTTGGATAAATGGGGTGGTGAAGTAGGGCCTTCAAATGAGGATGACTATTTAATTTTGGTTTCCTTCATTTAAGACATGTACAGAAAAGGGGTACCTGAAATGCATAGATTCTTGCCAATATCTTACATCTCCCGCACAGCAGCAATCCCAGGTAATACCTTACCTTCAAAGTATTCTAGTAATGCACCGCCTCCGGTACTCACAAAAGACACTTGATCTACCAAATGAAACTTGTTAATGGCTGCAACAGAATCACCACCACCTATTAATGAAAATGCACCTTTTGTTGTTGCTTCTGCTATGGCTTCGGCAATGGCTTTAGTTCCATGCTGGAATTTCTCCATTTCAAAAACACCCATAGGCCCATTCCATAAAATGGTTTTGGATTGCTTTATTGTATTACTAAATAAAGTGATGGATTTGTCGCCAATATCTAAGCCCATCCATGATTCTGGAATGGCATTGTTATCTACTATTTGCGTATTGGCATCAGCTGCAAATTTATCCGCAACTACACTATCCACTGGTATTAATAGTTGAACGCCTTTTGCTTTGGCTTTTTCGATCAATTCATTTGCCAAATCCAAACGATCTAACTCACAAAGCGAAGAACCAATTTCATTGCCTTGCGCTTTCAAAAAAGTATATGCCATTCCACCACCGATGATAATATTGTCTGCTCTATCCATGAGCATTTCTATTATCAATATTTTATCACTCACTTTGGCGCCACCAATTATTGCTGTAAAAGGTTTCTCAGCATGCAACATTATTTTTTCTGCATTCGCAACTTCTGCATCCATTAGGATACCAAACATTTTTTCAGTAGGGGCGAAGAACTGCGCTATTACTGCAGTTGAAGCATGCGCTCTATGCGCAGTACCAAATGCGTCATTCACATATACATTACCCAATTTGGAAAGTTTTTCTGCGAAGTCAATATCTCCTTTTTCTTCTTCTTTGTAAAATCGAAGATTTTCTAAAAGCAAAACTTCTCCTTCTTGTAAATTGGCTGCACCTTGCATTGCTTCTTCGCCGATGCAATCATTTGCAAAATGAACACTTCGCCCATTCAATAATTTTATTAAATGATATAAAATATGTCGTAGTGAATATTTATCATTAGGGCCATCTTTTGGTCTTCCCAAATGCGACATAATGATAACGCTTCCTCCATCTTCTAATATTTTTTCAATCGTGGGTATAGAAGCACGCATACGAGTATCATCTGTAATCTCAAATTTGTCATTTAAGGGCACATTAAAATCTACACGGACTAAGGCTTTTTTGCCTGCAAAAGAATAGGATGTAAAGGTTGACATAGGAATTAAAATTTTGGCGCGAAAGTAAGGTGAAGTAGCAGAAAATAATAATTTTACACTTCTTGTTTGTTCACTTATTTTGATTCAAGTTTTGTGTTCTTTAATTCAGATTTCATTTTCTCTTCTTTCATTTTCTCTTCTGCTTTTTCCCTTTTTTTATTCTCATTATATAACTTGTATTGCGCAGCATTAAGGATTTTTTTATACTCTGTTTCCCTCAATTTTTGAACAATATCCTTTTGTTTCTTCTTTGATTTTTTATCCGGATCTTTTGCTGCATAAGTGGCTATACTTTGGTATACTTTTAAGTTGGTGGAGTATATCATCGTTTCTTGTTCCTTAGACAGTTTTAGAGTGGTGACCATTTCTGAAGTTTTCGCACGTGCTTTTTCTTCAGGTGATTTTTTTAGTTTGTCTTGTGCTAATAATGACAAGGTCAATAAGCAGATTGTGCAAAGGGAAATGAAAAATTTGTTCATGTTATTTTAATTTAGGATGTTGTAAATGTAGATAAAAAAATAAAAAGCCCTTCTATAGGAAGGGCTTTCATTATAATTTATTAATACATCAAATTAAGAGATCTTATTAGCGAAATAATGCAAGGTGCGTACCAATTGACTTACATAACTATTTTCATTGTCATACCAAGCTACAGTTTTTACTAATTGCGCATCACCAACTGTCATAACTTTAGTTTGCGTTGCATCAAATAAGGAACCAAATTTAGTACCAATCACATCTGTGCTTACAATTTCATCTTCTGTATAACCATAGCTTTCATTGGATGCAGCTTTCATTACGGCATTGATTTCTTCTACACTAACTTTTTTGTTTAGGATGACAGTTAGTTCAGTTAATGAACCAGTGATGGTAGGGACACGTTGTGCGCTTCCATCTAATTTGCCTTTTAATTCAGGTAATACTAGGCCAATTGCTTTAGCAGCACCAGTACTATTCGGAACTATATTTGCAGCAGCAGCGCGACCTCTACGTAAATCATTTTTTGGATGTGGTGCATCCAAGGTATTTTGATCATTGGTATACGCGTGAATGGTAGTCATGATGCCTGTTACAATACCATAATTATCATTTAATGCTTTTGCCATTGGCGCCAAGCAATTGGTTGTGCAAGAGGCGCAGGAGATAACAGTTTCAGTGCCATCTAAAATATCATGATTTACATTAAATACTATTGTTTTTAAATCACCAGTTGCAGGCGCTGAAATAACAACACGTTTTGCTCCAGCTGTAATATGAGCCATTGCTTTGTCTTTATCCGTGAAAAAACCAGTGCACTCTAAAACCACATCCACTTCATGCGCACCCCAAGGAATTTGTGCTGGATCTTTTTGGGCATATATTTTTATTTCATTTCCCTCTACTTGAATAGCATTTTCTGTGCTAGTAACTTGATGTTCAAATCTACCTTGTGCAGAATCATATTTTAGAAGATGAGCTAATGTGGCTGGGCTTGTCAAATCATTGATAGCTACTACATCAATTCCTTCCATGTTATAAATTTGGCGATAAACCAGGCGACCGATACGGCCAAATCCATTGATTGCGACTTTGATTGTGCTCATTTTTTTATTGTTTAAGTTTTTAAAAGTGATGCAAAAGTAAGCATCACAAATGGCATTAGCAATGATGATTTTGAAATAGAATGATAAATTTTTGCTAAATAAAAATAAGTACCCTACATTTGCGCCTCGTTAGACAAACGCCGCGTTGGTCAATCGGTTAAGACGCCTCCCTTTCACGGAGGAATGACGAGTTCGACTCTCGTACGTGGTACAAAAAAATAGAGTGAGTGCAAAGAGCGAAAGCGATGAGTACTTGCTCTTTTTTTTTCAATATCCTTCTTTATCGGATCATGACTAAATTTTGTGGAGTAAAGAATAATTTGAACGATTTGGCATTTCAATGTTTAGAATGAGCTCTCTTCATATTGAAATGATTTTAAAATCATGCTTCGTGCTGAAATTGCTATTCTAATCCTTGGGGTTCTCTGGATTTAATAATTTATTGGTCACACTTGTTGCTATACTTACCTGTAAAATTTCTTTTAAATCCTTGCCACATATTTTCTGCTGGATTTAGCTCAGGGCTATATGGAGGTAAAAATATAAGTCCAATGTTATTGGGTATACGAAGTGCTTTAGCTTTGTGAAACGCCCCATTGTCCAAAACAATAATTTTGAATTCATTCGGATTTTGTGTTGAAAATTCATCCAAGTAAATTTGAAATGTAGTGGTACTACATTCAGGCATCTCTAAAAGAAAACTATCTCCATTAATTGGCGAGAAGGCGCCAAATAAATAGAGCGTTTTAAAGACTTGACGAAAAGGGCAAATGGGTTTAATTCCTTTTGCCGTTAATGCCTTGCTGCAAAATCCGGTTTAAGTTGACCACCCCCCACCGGTTGAAACTGACCACCCTTCGCCGGTTCAAATTGACCAGTGCTGACCGGTTCAAATTGACCACCTGAAAGAGGGGAATATTTTGATGGATTATTTGCGGTCATTTAGGATTAAA
>CANJRV010000042.1 GCA_947476825.1 Bacteroidota bacterium
AATCAACAATACGAATCAAAAAATGAGTAAAATTGAAAATAATTGGTACAGCTAAACAAGGGTAAATAAATTTGAATGACAGGCTCCACTTGAAATGAAGGGGCATTATTTATGAGAAATTTGAATCGGGTAGTTTTGCAATGGTCTTACTCTGAAAAATAATTAGTTCGAAATTGTTTCTGTAACCATCCACAAAAATCAGAGCGTAAGAGCGACAGCGATAAAGCGTTGATTTTTACCTCGCTCTTACTCTGTTTCTCACTCTGAAAAATAATTAGTTCGAAATTATTTCTGTGACCTACAAAATCAGAGGGAGTGAGGAGAGCAAAAGCGAGGAGAACGAACTCTGATTATTTCTTTTTCTTTCTGTTTTTCTGATGAAATCAAGCATCAGCGTAAAAGTGGAATACAAATAAAAAACTATACCATCTAGTGAAGATAGTATAGTCTTTGTTTTGTAGAAATAGAGTCTAATTTTTTTTCGCGTTCTTCGCTTCAATGCTTAATGTAGCATGTGGTACAGCACGTAATCTTGCTTTATCTATTAATTTACCTGTTTCGCGGCAAATACCATAGGTTTTATTTTCAATACGTACTAATGCTTGTTCTAAGTGTCCTATGAATGTAATTTGACGGCTAGCCAATTGATTGAATTGTTCTCTTTCCATCGAGGCACCACCGTCTTCCATATTTTGGTATTTATTTTCTGTATCCTCAGTTCCACCTTCATCTTTACGCATAATTACACCTTGTAAATATTGAAGTTCATTTTTTGCATTTTCAATTTTTTTGATGACTAATTCTCTAAATTCTTGTAAGTCATCATCGCTATATCTATAGCTTGGTCCCTCTGCATTATTATTCATATCTAATATTGATCTTGTTGATTCTGGTTCGTATTTGTGAATTTCGTTCTCATTATTTTTTCTTTTCAAATCTTCAGTCTTCCGATGGGCTATTACTTTTCCTGTTTCATTTTTTAGGTTAGAAGCACCAAATGTGTTCGTTTTAAACACATCTGATTTTTTAGGTAGGTTATTAAATGAATTTGAAATAACAGTTTTAGTTGGCCCTTTCTTGGCTGGTTTAGCGACCTTACGGTTTAATGCTATGGGTGTAACTTTTTCTTCAATCACTTTTACTTTTTTAGGTTCAGTTACTTTTTTAGGCGCTGGTTTTTCTACTTTTTTTGGTGTAGCTTTTTCCACTTTTTTGACAACAGGTTTAGGAGTTGGTTTTATCACCTTTTTTGCAACTGGTTTGGGTGTAGCCTTTGCTACTTTTTTGGTTGCAGGGCTTGTTTTTTCTACCTTTTTTACTGTTGGTTTAGGTGTAGGTTTTACTACTTTTTTTGCAGCTGGTTTTGCCGTAGGCTTAGTTGCTTTTTTCGCTACTGGAGCGGGTTTTGCTGCTTTTTTTGCTACAGGAGCAGGTTTTGCTACTTTTTTGGTTGCAGGAGCGGGTTTTGCTACTTTTTTCGCCACAGGTGTAGGCTTGCTAATTGCTTTTTTCGCGACTGGTTTTGAAATAGATTTCGCCACTGATTTTTTAGGTTGTACTTTTTTTGTAGCCATTGGATTAAATTTTTGAGATCAATACTTTTACAATTAAATCATTCACTTCTATGTCTAATCCATCCACTATTTTAGATGAAAAAGTAAGTGCAGAAGCTAAAATTTCGCTGCAAATATAGGAATTAAAATTATTTAGCACATTTTTTAACAAATCAGACTCTTCAACGATAACTTGTATTCGATCCGTCAGTTCAAAAAGGTTGTCTTTCCTTATTTTTTGAATCTTATTTACAAATTCACGAGCCAGTCCTTCTTCCATGAGTTCAGGCGTTATTTGAATGTCTAAAGCCACTGTCAGTGAGCCTTTGCTGGCAACCAACAATCCAGGAATATCATCTGAGGATATTTCGACATCTTGTATGGAAATACTAGTCAATTGCTCATTTAAAACAATGGATATTTCTCCATTAAGCTCTAATTCATTTATCTGTGACGCCGTAAAATGATTAATTTTCTCAGCGGCTAATTTCATTTGCGAGCCAAGTTTACTGCCTAAAGTTTTAAAATTAGGTTTTACTTTCTTTTTAATGATATTGTTATCGCCGCTGATATATTCAATTTCTTTGATGTTCACTTCGCTCTTAATAATTTCTTCAACTGCCATTATTTTTTCTTTCAGGCTTTCATGAATAATTGGGATAAGTGCTTTTTGAAGTGGCTGACGTACTTTAATATTTGCTTTTTTACGAAGCGAAAGCAATAATGAACAAGCATCTTGTGCCAATTGAATTCTACTTTCTAAAGCGAGGTTAATATCTAGGCTATTCGAAATTGGGAAATCACAGAGGTGAACAGATTTTTGCGTTTCTAATTTTGTAATTGTATTCAATTGTAAATAAAGCCAATCGCTAAAAAACGGCGAAAGAGGCGCAATTAGTTTACTCAGTGTAATCAAACACTCATATAAAGTTTGATAAGCAGCTATTTTATCTTCTTCATATTCTCCTTTCCAGAACCTTCGTCGGCAAAGGCGTACATACCAATTACTTAAATGCTCATCCACAAACGTATCAATTGCTCTTCCTGCTTTGGTTGGCTCATAGTCATTCATTGCATCAGTCACTGTTTTTACTAATGTTTGTAATGAGGAGATAATCCATTGATCCAATTCAGGCCTTTCTGCAACAGGGATACGTTTTTCTTGAAATGAAAACCCATCTACATTTGCATATAACGAGAAGAAACTATACGTATTAATTAAGGTATTGAACAATTTTCTTTGTACTTCTTTAATACCTTCTAAATCAAATTTTAAACTATCCCAAGGAGAAGCATTCGTTACCAAATACCAACGTGTAGCATCAGCGCCAAAAGTATTAATGGTCTCAAATGGGTCTACAACATTGCCCAATCGCTTACTCATTTTGTTGCCATTCTTATCTAAAACAAATCCATTTGCAACTACTGTTTTGTAAGCAACTGAATCAAATAATAATACGCCTAAAGCATGCAATGTATAAAACCAACCTCTGGTTTGATCCACACCTTCCGCAATATAATCGGCAGGAAAAGCTTTTGGTAATACTATCTTTTGTTCCTGATTGAATGAAGATGTATTTTCATCTTTCATCTCATTTTCAAATGGATAGTGCCATTGTGCAAAAGGCATCGCACCACTATCATACCAAACATCAATTAGATCTGGTTCGCGATACATTTTTTGACCAGTTGGAGATTTAAGAACAACGTTATCTATATAAGGCTTATGTACATCCTTTATTTCTTTTTCTGGGCTTTCTTCATGCAATAAGGATTTTATTTCCGCAATGCTACCACAGCAAATTTCCTCAGTTCCATCTTCGCTACGCCAAACAGGTAGAGGAGTTCCCCAAAATCTGCTTCTGCTTAAGTTCCAATCCACCATATTTTCTAACCAATTGCCAAAACGGCCTTCACCAGTGGCTTTCGGCTTCCAATTAATGGTTTTATTTAGTTCTACCATTCTGTCTTTTACAGCAGTTGTTCGAATAAACCATGCATCTAATGGATAATATATAATTGGTTTATCCGTGCGCCAACAATGCGGATAACTATGTTCGTATTTTTCAACTTTAAAAGCTTGACCTCGTTTTTTTAAGGCAATAGAAATATCTACGTTTACATCAACATAGTCTTTGTCATCTTTATAATTCTTAACATAGCGACCAGTGTATTCGCCAGTACCTTCAATAAATTTTCCTTCTTTATCTACAAGGGTAATAATGCCTAAATTATTTTTTTGTCCTACTTTAAAATCATCAGCGCCAAAAGCAGGCGCGGTATGCACTATACCAGTGCCATCTTCTGTTGTTACAAAATCACCACAAATAATTCTAAATGGATCACCACCGCTAAGTGCTGCTGTATTACTTTCAAAAGGGAGCAATTGTTCGTATCTAATTCCTTCAATTTCTTTGCCTTTATACAAGCCCAATATCTGATAAGGAATTAATTTGGTTTCAGCAGTATAGCTTTCAAAATCCGCATCTTCTGCCTCGGTTTTGAAATACTTACTTAACAATGCTTCTGCAAGAATTACATATTGCAATTCATGGGTGTATGGATTAAATGTTTTTACTAAAGCATAATTTATATTGGGTCCTACCGTCAAGCCTAAATTAGAAGGCAAAGTCCAAGGAGTTGTTGTCCACGCCATGATATAAATTGGAAGTGGTGCAGTAGCCTCTGTAGACGAAGTTTTCTTGTTGAAATGGGACGTAAATAATAGGCTACTTTTTTCATCTTCTATCATTTTAAATAAAACAGTAGCACTTGTATCTTTTACATCTTTGTAGCAACCAGGTTGGTTCAGTTCATGCGAACTCAAACCCGTACCAGCCGCAGGAGAGTAGGGCTGTATAGAAACTGATTTATATAAATAACCTTTATTGTATAATGTTTTTAAACTCCACCAAAGCGATTCAATATAGTCGTTTTCATAGGTTACATAAGGATTATTTAGGTCAACCCAATAACCCATTTTTTGGGTAATCTCATCCCATTTATCTTTAAAACGTCCTACTGCTTCACGACATTTTTGGTTATATTCTTCAATGCTAATGCCCGGTGTGCCATCGGGCTTGGTCTTACCTATATCTTCTTTGGTAATACCTAATTCTTTTTCTACGCCCAGTTCAATAGGCAAGCCATGTGTATCCCAACCAGCTTTACGATTTACTTGAAATCCTTGCATGGTTTTATATCTACAAACTAAATCTTTTAAAGTTCGAGAAATCACATGGTGAATACCTGGCATACCATTCGCACTTGGCGGACCTTCATAAAATACAAAAGGCGTTTTGCCATCACGAATGGCAATGCTTTGTTCAAATATTTTTTCATTTTGCCAACGCTTTAAGGTTTCCGCTTCCAGCGTAGGCATATTCAATTGTTTCGGTATATAGTATTTATTATCAGACATAATTGTAAATAAAAAAGGAGGCAAATGTAATACAAAGTGCCAATATGCTGAGGTGTAGATTTGCTAAATTAGATTCAGGACTAGACCTATTAATTATTATTAATTTGATGTTTGTTTCTGACTGAAAATTGGGCTATTCGAGATGTTAGCGGAGCGCATCTCGAATGGTAGATAAAAAGCGATTTTTAATCTCAAACAAGCAGATTGGAAATCTGCCATTATCTATACTTCGACATGCCCTGCGGAACATGTAGAAGAGCTACGATTGGATGCTTGTTTAGGTTTGAAAATACTTGGATGAGAGCGCGAGGTTAGAAATCAATAGCAGTAAGAATAAATAAATTTTGATTAGTGATCACGGGTTGCAAACTCGCGCCAGCAAATAAGTTTAAAACATCCTTGCGGGATGTTAGAAACTAATAACAGAAAGAATAAATAAATTTTGATTAGTGGTTAAGGGTTGCAGACCTGCACCAGCAAATAAGTTTAGAACATACTAGCACAACCACGGTAGTTAGCATAATTATATTAATAATTTTGTATCAGCTTGAATATTTATCTCCATCTTTCGATTTTTCTTAATTACCGCCAACTGCCTATTACGCCTTCTTCTCCAATATTTTATCTACTAAAAAATTAAATTGCTGCATTTCTTCAAAGCTGAGATTAGAAGCAAGCGACTTAAAACCATCATGTGAAATGTCAATAGAATTGATAAGTTCATAACCAAGTTCAGACAAAGAAATAGTTAATTTCCGTTTATTATTTTCAATTGTTTTTTTCTCAATCCATTGCAAACGAACCAACCTATCTATCAATCTAGAAACGTCGCTATGTTTGTAAATAAGTCGTTCTTTAATGGTACTTAATTCAACTGCATTTGGGTATTGACCTTTAAGTATTCGCAAAATATTAAATTGCGGATAAGTTAGTTTAAATTGTTTTAAATGATTTTCTAAATCTTGAAAAATAAGGTTTTCAAGCACAATAATTCCAACCACCCCTTTATAATATTCATTCACGAATGGGACGCTCAGTTTTATAAAATTTTCCAAATTAGTCACTGGCATTCTCAAATGTATAAAATATACGATAAAATGCAAAGATTTGTCTGTAGAAAATTTAATTTTTTTTATAGGAGAGATCCTAATACTTTACTTATTAGTTGATTGAATGAGTTTACTTCATCCAGATTCAAGGTGTTTAATATGTTCACTTGAAGTTCTTGGTGCTCGTCAATTTTTTTTAAAAGAGCCAAAGCTTTTTCTGTAATAATAACATCCGTATGCCGCTTATCTAACGCATTCACTTGCTTTAAAATGAGTTCTTGTTTATGCAATCTTTCTACAATTCGTGATGCATCACACATCTTATCCAACATTCTTTCTTTAATCAAGTTGATGTTGGCATATTTCGGAAATTGACCTCGGAGTATTCGCAATACATTGTACTGTTGAACTGTAATGCCATAAGGTTTAAAATAATTGTGAGATTGAGAAATAATTACATTACCAAGATAAATTAACCCTACTTCTGCCTTCGCATAAGGCGATTTAAATGGAGCAGTTTGTCGAATAAGTTTTTCTAAATGCATGCAGATATGGTGTGATATGAGGGTAGATTATATGATGAATGTAGATGAATCAAAACAATAGGATTTAACCGAATAAATAATTGACATCTTCTTTCGTCAACTGCTTAATGATGTTGGTATCATCACTCACGATGTCTTTTACCAATAGATTTTTCTTTTCTTTTAAGGTCATTATTTTTTCTTCTACAGTATCCTTGCATATAAATCGATAAGCAACAATTTTTTGTGTTTGTCCAATACGGTGTGTACGATCAATGGCTTGTTGTTCAACGGCTGGATTCCACCAAGGATCTATGATATAGACATAATCTGCAGCAGTTAAATTAAGACCCATACCACCCGCTTTCAATGAAATGAGAAACACCCGACATTCTTCATTGTCTTGAAAATCGCGTATGGCTACTTCCCTTTGTTGTGCTGTGTAGCTACCATCAAAATATTGATGTTGAATACCGCTCTCTTTCAATTTGTCTTTAATTAAACTAAGCATACCAAGGAATTGAGAGAAAATGAGCACCTTATGGTTACCAACATTTTCCTCTAATTCGCGAACGAGCTCATCCAATTTTACACTATTATTATCGTATTTAACGTCATCTTTGAGTATGGCTGGAGAATCACAAATTTGTCGGAGTTTCATGAGCCCTTGTAGAATGGCAAATTGTGATTTTTGTATACCTTGCGTTTCAATCGTGCCTAATATTTGAGAACGATATAAGTTTCTATACGCATCATACACTGCTCTTTGTTCTTTACCCATTTCACAGAAAAGAGTTACTTCTGTTTTTTCTGGAAGGTCTTGTGCTACTTGTTCTTTGGTACGACGAAGTAAAAATGGATAAATTAATTTTCGTAGATGTTGTTTTGCTTCTGTATCCTGCATTTTATCTACAGGTTTTGCAAAATGTTGTTTGAAAAATTCTTTATTACCCAACATGCCAGGGTTTAAAAAATTCATTTGTGAAAAGATATCGAAAGTATTATTTTGCATTGGCGTACCACTCAAAGCAATTCTATTTCTGCAAGGTAATAATTGCGCTGCTTTTGCTACTTTACTGGTTGGATTTTTAATGGTTTGTGATTCATCTAAAATCAAATAATCTATTTCATTTTTCATAAACATTTCTACATCACTTCGAAGCGTTCCGTAGGTTGATATGACGATATTATAAGGTGCTAAACTACTATGTTTGGCTGCACGGTTTGGTCCATGATGTATGATATAAGTTAATTCTGGAACAAATTTATTGATTTCATTTTCCCAATTGAAAAGTAGGGTTGTCGGGCAAACTACAATAGCACGTAATTGACCTTCTGTGTTTTTATAATGCTGTAAAAAAGTAAGCGTTTGAATAGTCTTACCTAATCCCATATCATCCGCTAACAAGCCACCCCATTTGACACTCGCTAAATAAGCCAGCCATTGAAAACCCGCTATTTGATAAGGTCTTAGAACAGCATTTAATTGGTCTGGTACAGCAATGGCATTATATTTTTCTGGATTTTCATTGAGTAATTTATCCTTCTTTTCATTCAGCTCTTTTTTGATTTCTTCATCATCAATCAAATCATGCATATCATCAATCACGCTGAAATTAAATTTACTAACCCTTAATTTTTTACCATTGGCATCCGCCATCTTAAAGAGTAAAGAAAATTTTTGTAACCATTCGTCTGGTAATAAGCCATAAGAACCATCTTCCAATGGAACATAATTTTGTTTGACAGCAAGTGCCTTTTGAATTTCTTGTAAACTGGCTGATTGCCCTTCGAAATCAACTTCTATTTCTGTATCAAACCAATCAAGATTGGAGGATATATACACTTTAGTAGAAGGTTTTGCTTTATTGATTTTGAAATTTTTCAAATCTTCATAACCAAGAATCGTAATATTTTCTTCTTTCATTTTTTCGAAGAAAAGAAAGAACCAATTTTTTTGTAAAGCATGTTTGGAATGAATGGCGAAGTGCGTTTCAAATTCTGGTTTGCGCAAATTCGGATGTAAGTCTTGCATTAAATGTACAAACTGATGTTCTGCTTCTTTGTCACGTTGTATAATAACTATTTTGCCATTTTCATTCGAAGAAATTGTTTGTTCATTATTCCATTCTGCATTTGCATTACCGTAAGTAAAGATAGGTTTGAGTATAAAATAATGTCCTTGTTCACTAAGTTGTATAGCACAATGAACTTGTGCCTTTTTATATTCCACAAGTCCTTCATCAAATTGAATATCATACACTTTGCTTAATGGCAATAGTTGGGATTGTAAGAATGTACTCCAATCTTTTTCTTTGAGTAATTTATGGGATTCTAAAATGGAAATAGTTGTAGCGTCTTTTGCCTTGTTAATCAAAAACAATTCTTTGTTGATTAAGAATAATAAGCTGTTCGATAATTCATTTTCAGCAAGATCTATTTTTCGATCATCTATATTAATTTGAATAGTAATGGCCATGTCATTCCCTTTTTTCGCAACGCTAAATAATGGATATGCATGATGGTGCTTGTAGTGTATTCTTACTAAAGAAGCAGTTTTAAAAGGCTTATTTTTTGGGAGTAGATATAATGGATTTTGTAAACCAATGGAAGAAAATAGTTTGATTAATTTAGGATGAAGATAATCATACAGTAAGTCTTTCGATTCTTGTGTCCAGTTGGTATCACTTTGTGTTATATTTTCCCATAAGTCGCCAAATGGGGAGTTCTTGGCAATATATTTTGTATATTCTTCTTTACGAATTTTTCGAACGATAGCAATTAAATCCCTATCCTGCGGTGGATAATCTTCTGGTTTAATATATTTAGAAGTATCTAGTAAGTTAACTAATCCAGCAAATTGTGAACCGTCCAAATCCAATTCACCTTCAATTAAATCTATGGTAAAATAGGGGTAATTATTTTCCTGTTCGTTCAATACTATGCCAAGCCTTTTGATATAGTCTTTCTTCTCTATGACTGCGGTGAGTAAAGGTATTTTTTCTATGGGCGCTAGTGTACTTACTTTTTTGATGCTAGTGTCTAACACCTTTAAAAACGGCTTGTCATTTTGATAATAAAAATCAAATTTTCCCGTCAGGTCGTCCGACAATGAATAACCATATAAACTCAATAATTTATTTTTCTGGCTTTCCCAATTTCGAATGGTGTCAAAATAAAGCGGTCCATTTTTATTGAGTAATAATAAAAATAAAGCCGTTTTGTGCATACACAAGGGATGTTTGCTTTCTGCACATGTACAAGAAGTATCAAACGATTTATCATCGTTGCGTTTGATGATTAAATCAAATTTTTGATCTCCATCTTCTAATACAGCTTCTACTTTTTCATTTGCAGCTGCATGTATTTTTATTGTATTTGCGTTGACTAAAACTTCTGCTTTATCAAACAAAGAATTGGACGTAAATAGTCGTAATAATTTTAATTCTATACTCTTCATCCGCACTACAGTATGCTTTTGATTGAAGTGTGCTTGAGAAGAATCTAAGGCTTGATTAATAATTAAATCATTTAGCTGAAACAGTGCAGCAGCTTCATGTCTGCATATCTCACCCATATTATACGGGCATTGACATCGCGCCGAAATGGTGCGTTCGTCTTGGTATTTTGAAATAGTAACATTGTATTGATTATAATATTGGTCGTTACGAACCTTAAAAATAAGTTGATTGGTAAATTCATCTTTACGGATGAGCTTCACCCCTTCAGTAAGGAAAATACGTTTACCTCTGCGAATCACTTCATCGGACCCAAAGTTGTATATGTATTTAATAATTGGAGATATTGACATAATGTTACTTAGCAATGCTCCTCATCAGTAGCGAAAAGGGCAATTTGCAAATTTAGGGTAAAATGACTGGATATTTTCTTTTTATTGAAAGGAAAGATAGATACGAGGATTTGTGGTTTGCGTTCGGTAATTTTTTTTACTGGTTTTACTTATGTACAAAGGGAGAATGCTAATAAATAGAATCGCGACTAGAAAGACGAATCTTCGCTTGTTGTACAAATCAAATTTTTGTGACGAAATCTTAAAACATATTCGAGTACTAAACAAAAGTTTAGTACTCGAAATATGACTATTTGGTAACACATAACAGGTGCTCTAACAGAGCAAAACGGGTGGTACAAAAAACTGGTACTCGATACAGAGTAAAACGGGGAGTACACCTAACAAACGCTCCTAACGGAGCAAAACGGGGATTACAAACAATAATTCTTTGTAAACAAAATAAACCAACTAACTCAACCTTGGAAACTTTAATTGCCTCAATAATTTTCGCTAAAAAAAGGAAACGTATGGGTAAATTGAGTAAGTAAATCATAAGTAACATTAAACGAAGCGAACGTAAATCAAAATTTTATGCCTCACAATAGAGGAGAAGTAATTAGATAACTTCGGGGGCTATTTAGGTAATTTGTTGTGGTGATTGAGAAAATAAATAAGCTAAAAAAAATGAAATAATTAAAATGAGGATCGCAAAAATTTGAATAAATATGGATCCATTTTAAGTGTAGAACTTCAAAAATCGCAATTGAAAATGGAATGATATTTTTTTTATGTTCCACTATAACATAAGACTAGTAAGGATTTTAGAGGAAAATACAAACTTCAACTTTTGGAATTTGGGATTTACCTTTTTGCTTTATTACTTAGTATACAGTTTCTTATAGTACTTATTTGTTTTATAAGCTAACCATGCCGAACCCATACCTATCAAGGCGCCTACAGCTACATCACTTGGATAATGCATACCCAAATGCATACGTGAATAGCCAACGGAGCTTGCCCAGATAAAGGATGGCGCTACGACATACCATTTTCTACAAGCTAAACTGACATTGGTTGCAGTTACGAAGGCATTGCTTGTATGCCCAGAGGGAAAAGAGTAATGCTTTTTATTTTCGAATGCTTGTATGTATGGGTATGTTTGTGCAGGTCTATCTCGATTAATTATTTTTTTTAAACCATACGTAATGGTGGTTGCGGTTACCAAGCCTACAGTCATGGTTATGCCTTTGTTGAGTAGGTTTTTATCATGCTGAATCAAACCTACTGCACAAATAGCTATGGGTGTGCCTAAACCTATAAAACCTTCTGTATTTGAAATGAATTGAAAGGTGCCATCCAAATGTTGATTACGATGTACATTAGCTTCTTTTAAGAAATCAATATCCATATTTTGCGCAGAAATCGTTTCTATAAAGAAAAATAAAAACAAAAAGGAATAGCTGATTTTGTGAGTCGAAAAAATTCTCATGAAACAAAAATAATAGTTTCAAGCTTACAAAGTATATTTACCGTGCATGCGCAAGTATTTTGTATTTTCTTTTTTTGCTTTAGCTGTCTTGGCGGTCCTATTCAATTGTAATTCCGAGAAGAAAAATCCTTATTTAAATGTCGATAGAGAAAAGGCACATTATGTGGGAATGACTACGTGTAAATCCTGTCATTGGCAAGTGTATGAAACCTTTATTCAGACGGGTATGGGGCAGAGTTGGGGCATTGCCAATAAGCAAAAATCCGCTGCTGATTTTTCTCCAGCAAATGCATTAGTGTATGATACCATCAAAGATTTATTTTACAAACCATATTGGGATGGCGATAGCTTATGCATTTTAGAGTACAGATTGCTTGGTAAGGATACCGTTCACAAGCGAATGGAAAAGGTAAGTTATATTGTCGGTAGTGGTCAACACACCAATTCGCATATCATCAATATCAATGGCTATTTACATCAAGCGCCGATTACTTTTTACACCCAAAAAGGGAAATGGGATTTAGCACCTGGATTTGAAAAAGGCCTCAGCTCTCGCTTTGATAGAAAAATAGAATTAGAATGTATTAGTTGTCACAATGGGTATCCAGATTTGATGGAAGGTAGCTATAATAAATACAATAATGTGAAGCTAGGAATTGATTGCGAGCGTTGTCACGGACCAGGCAGTATTCATGTTGAAAATAAACAAAAGGGTGATATTGTTGATACCGCATTAGGTCCTGATTTCTCTATCGTGAATCCCAAAAGAATGACGATAGATCAACAAAATAGTTTGTGTCAACGTTGTCATCTGCAAGGCATAGCTGTTTTAAATGATGGTAAATCTTTTCTAGATTTTAGACCATCAGAAGAATTATCGAAAACGGAAAATGTATTTATGCCAACTTATTCTGGTTCCGAAAATCACATGATAATGGCAAGTCATGTAGAACGTATGAAAATGAGTAAGTGTTTTATTCAATCAGAAAAAATGAGTTGCATTACCTGCCATAACCCACATATCAGTGTAAAGTTCACCCCACAAACACAATATATAAATGCTTGTAATTTTTGTCACCAAAGTAAAAATCAATGTACTGAAAAAATAGAAGTGCGCAATACCAAACAGAACAATTGTGTTACATGCCACATGCTAAAAAATAGTAGCATTGATATTCCACATGTAGCCGTTACCGACCATTATATCCGACGACGTCCAATGGTAGATAATACTGCGGAAATAATAAAGTTTTTAGGCATGAAGTGTTATAATAATAATCAAGTTGACGCAAGAACCAATGCCAGAGCTTATTTGGAGTTTTATGAACGATATGAACCGAAGAAAGCTTTTTTGGACAGCGCTTTTTTATACCTAGATAAGGCTGGAATAAATAGAGATAAAGACATGGATCAAGATTTGATTCGAGCCTATTTTTTACAAGAAGATTTTGCGAAAATTGTTGCGTTAGTACAGAACATAAAACCAGATGCATTACAGGATGCTTGGACTTGTTATCGAATTGGAGAAAGTTATTTGAAACAAAAAAATGCGAATCAAGCAATTGCATTTTTAATGCAAGCCACAACAATAAAACCATTGGCATTAGATTTTCAGAATAAACTAGGCATGGCTTATCTGGAACAAAAAAACTATACCGCGGCGAAGAAAATATTTCAATCTATTTTACAAGAAAACCCAAAGTTGGCCGAAGTAAATGGCAATTTGGGTTATATAGCTATGCAAGAAAATAATTTACCGCTTGCGAGTATGTATTTACAAAAATCAATCATGCTCAATCCCGATCATGTCCAAACTTTAATCAATATGGCAGTGGTGTTGTATCAAACCAATCAAAAGCAATTTATCAAACCGATATTAAGTCATGCACTAGCTTTAGATCCAATGAATACGCAGGTTAAAGCCATGTTGCAAGATTTGAAATGAAAATAAAGTACGTCTAAAAAAAAGACAGAACTACATGTATCATGAGAATTATTTGGGCGGCACACACGCTTTCACTTCAATCTTTTTTGCTTCAGAGCAAGCAAAAAAGGATTTCCATTCAATCGTTGCCGCAATGCATGTGCACCTAAAAACTATTCGATTTTTTAGATTGGCTCACTACATTACATTTTAGCTTCTGTTGCTAGTAAAATCTCTTGTTCTATGGCATTTGATTTTTGCAAAATTTCAGTTGCTTCGTTAATGTATTTTTCAGCAATCATTTTATCTTTTAAACCGCTAGCATTTATTTTTACGTTGAGGTAAGCACCATAAATAGCAGTACGAATACATAAGGCACCAACAGCTGCATCTGTCACACTGTTTGGATTTCCTTTGTCGACCATAGCGGCAGCAATTTCATATGTTTTGAAGCATACTTGCATTGTTTTTAAAGGAATTTCTGTGGCATATACAGTTGCATTCTGAATGGCATTTGTACGTGCAGTTTTTTCTTCTGTAGAATTTTTTGGTAATGAAAATGCATCCATAATTTTATTAAATGCTTGGGTATCTTCATCTACTAATTTTAATAATTCTTCCTTAATAGATTGCCCTTTTTCAGCCCATGCACTAAAGGTTTCCCATTGTTCATCCCATCCTTTTTTATGACTACTTAAATTCGCAACCATCGTAGCCAAACTTGCACCGAGCGCACCTACATAGGCACTTATACTACCACCACCAGGGGCAGGACTTTCACTGGCTGTTTCATTTGCAAATTGCACCAAATTCATATCAATTAATTTGGGGCTATTCGCATCTCTCATCACGTATTCAATAATTTTTTTCTGTGGATCAAATGCGCTTAACTCATCCAAGCCCATACTTTTTACAGCGATTTTTATAATTTCATTTTCACTAATTCCGAGGCTTCTTTTTTGCTTGGCTAAAAAATATTTACCCGCATCTAAGATGGATTTTAATGGAACCAAACCAACAAGTTCACTTCCTGTAACCCGCATACCACGGGCATGAGCACGCTCTACTGCGGTGTCGAATGCAATATGTAATGGTGTAATATTAATGTTTGTCAAATTCATAGAAATTTGAGCAATACCATATTCTTCAATATACCAACCAATTGCTTTTACGCTTTTTAATAAACCCGGTTCACGCACTTCAACACCATTGGCGTCTACAACTTTTTTACCATTTTCTTCTTTAACACGACCATTCTCACGCAAATCAAAAGCAACACTATTGGCTCTTCTGGTGGAAGTTGTATTCAAGTTTACATTATATGCAACTAAAAAATCTCGAGCGCCAATAACGGTAGCACCACTTTTAACATTGAATATCGCTTCTCCAAAATCGGGTTTCCAATTCGGGTCTTTTATTTTATCACTAAAACCTTCGTATTCACCTGCTCTGATGCTAGCCAAATTTTTACGATCTTCTTTCTGTGCTGCACTTTCATACAAATAAACTGGAATATTCAATTCTTCACCTACACGTTTACCTAATTTTTTTGCATACATAACTGTTTCTTCCATATTGATGCCACTAATAGGAATTAAAGGACAAACGTCGGTTGCACCCATGCGCGGATGTTCCCCTTTATGCGTACGCATATCTATCAATTCACTTGCTTTTTTTATAGCTTGAAAAGCGGCTTCAATGACTGGTTCTGGTTCTCCTACAAAAGTAACAACCGTTCTATTCGTTGCTTTTCCGGGGTCAACATCCAGTAATTTTACACCTTCAATCTTTTCTATCTCTTCTGTAATTTGTTTGATAATCTGTAAGTCTACGCCTTCGCTAAAATTCGGCACGCATTCAATGAGTTGTTTTTGCATATTTGATTTTGAGGCTGCAAATATATGAATTCCAAATTTTTAAATCCCAAATCCCAAATCCCAAATTCCAAATTCCAAATTCCAAATCCCAAATTCCAAAAGCCAAAAACGAACTCCCCATTTTCAAATCTTCAAATTGACAAATCTTCAAATTTTCAAATTGTTATATCGTCAAACCATGATCATTAGCACATTGTATGGCTTCCTCATATCCCGCATCTTGGTGTCTAAGTACGCCCATTGCTGGGTCATTATGTAATACTCGTTTCAAACGAATATCGGCATCCGTTGTTCCGTCTGCAACTATCACCATACCTGCATGTAGGCTATAGCCCATGCCAACGCCACCACCATGATGAAAGGATACCCAACTTGCTCCACCTGCAGTAGAAATTAGTGCATTTAAAATTGGCCAATCCGCCACTGCATCAGAACCGTCTTTCATGGCTTCTGTTTCTCGATTTGGCGAAGCTACAGATCCACAATCTAAATGATCACGACCAATGACAATTGGTGCTTTTAATTCGCCATTGCGTACCATTTCATTAAATAATAAACCAGCCTTTTCTCTTTCGCCCATGCCTAACCAACAGATACGTGCCGGCAGACCTTGAAATGCGATTTTTTCGCGAGCCATATTTAGCCAACGAATCAATCCTTTATTTTCAGGAAATAATTTTTTTAATGCTTCATCTGTTTTGTAAATATCCTCTGGATCACCACTTAATGCCACCCAACGAAATGGACCTTTGCCTTCACAAAATAATGGACGAATATAGGCTGGTACAAATCCTGGGAAATCAAACGCATTTTCAACCCCTCTTTTATCTTTGGCTTGTCCTCTTAAATTATTGCCATAATCAAAAGTGATAGCACCTTTTTTTTGTAGCTCAAGCATTAATCTTACATGATACGCCATGGTATCTAAACTAAGACTAGCATATTTTTCGGGATCATTCTCTCGCAAAACCTTCGCTTCTTCTACCGTCCTATTTTGAGGGAAGTATCCAATCAGTTCATCATGTGCCGAAGTTTGATCCGTTAAAGTATCGGGTATAATGTTTCGGTCTAGCAATCGTTGCAGTAAATCTACTGCATTACACACAACACCTATAGAAATGGCCTCTTGATTGGTTTTCGCGCGAACAGCTTCGTCAATGGCTTCGTCTATGTCTGTAAACATTTTATCTATATATCTTGTATCGATTCTTTTTTGAATACGCCAAGCTTCCACATCTGCTGCCAAGCAAACGCCTTCATTCATGGTAATTGCCAGAGGTTGTGCACCACCCATGCCACCAAGTCCGGCAGTTACATTCAATGTTCCTTTTAAGGTACCATTAAAATGAATTTGTGCTAAACTCAAATAGGTTTCATACGTTCCTTGTACAATACCTTGCGAACCAATATAAATCCATGAGCCAGCGGTCATTTGTCCATACATCATCAGACCTTTGGCATCCAATTCACGAAAATGTTCCCAAGTAGCCCATTTACCTACTAAATTACTATTTGCAATTAATACTCGAGGTGCATCTTTATGGCTACGTAAAATACCAACTGGTTTCCCGCTTTGTACCATTAAAGTTTCATCTTCTTCTAATTTTTTAAGGCATTCAATTATTTTGTCATAAGCTTCCCAATTACGGGCAGCTTTACCCAAACCGCCATATACAATGAGGTCTTCAGGGCGTTCTGCTACATCAGGATCTAAATTATTTTGTAGCATACGGAAAGCGGCTTCGCTTATCCAATTTTTACAATGAAGCGTATTGCCAGTAGGGGCTTTTATGATTCGGGACATGTGTTATTTTTTATAGTTCTGTTTGTAAATATTTGCGAAAATACATTCGGGAGTCGGAAAGAAATAATGAATTTTACTTCTCTGAAAAAGTAATAGGGATGACTTCATTTTTTTTTGGCTAAACTAAAAATGTAGAGAGAAATATTAAATTAAACTTTGACTGAATTAATTATACTGCTCGCATTAAGACGTTTTAGAGCAAGAGTTTGTTGCTCCCTTCTCCTGGAGGAGAAGGGTTGGGGATGAGGTCTAACAAAAGCAAGTATTTCGTTCAAAATTTAATAAAGCCATTTTTTTAATCTATTTTAATAGGAAAGTAATATAGACAGTATCTATAACAGGAATTCAGCTTGCTAAAAATCCTTATCTGTTTTTTAGATCAATTAAAGAGGCTTCCAGCTTGAATAAATGACTAGGACTACCCATTGTAACCTCCTTTATCTGGCCTGCTAAAAAACATTCGATATGTTGGCGTATATGGATTAATCATGTCACCCTTTCAGGGTTTCCATACATTTTAACCTTGCCATTTTTCTATAATCATTTCATCCCAACGGGATTTAAAACATGGAAAGAAGCATAGGAAAAAGATAGACATACTGAACTTCAAAACCCTGAAAGGATGATAAACAAACATAGATAATACATGCGTAAGAGCTTATCATGGGTAACTCTATAAATTGTATGTACTGTCGCAAGATTTTTAACGTTTTTCACGCATTGATTTTATCACAATTTGAATCAGGGAATTCATGGTATTACACACAGAGAATGAATAAGGAATTATTCTTTGCGATGTCGTCCTTGGGTGTTTTGAAATTGGAAGAAACAAAAAATTAACTAGCCAATTTTGGGCAAAAAATTTTTCTGTTTGTTTGGCATTTCTTTGTTTTTTTTCTTCTTATTTTGAATCGAATACATTGTCAAAAATTCTATATGAACAGTTTATTTTAAACAAATTCTTGGAAAAGCCCTATTTTAAAGCGTTATAACAAATAACAAAAAAGTCACATTTATTTTTAATTAATTTATCTATGAAGCTGGTTTTAAAAAAAAATCCACAAAAAATTTGGGATTTATAATTTTAGATATAACTTTAAAGTCTGATAATTAAATAATTGTTAACTTCTTTAACGAAATAATGCATGGGATAGCCAAAGTAACCTAATTGAACGCCTTGATAAATGGCAACGAAACGAAATTTTTAATTTTTTTATTAAACAAAAACAAACAAACATGACAAAAAAAATGACTTTTAAACAAATTAAAGCGCTGTGCTTTATTTTCATGATTCTACTCATGGGAATATCGACATCGAATGCGCAAACAATTACGACCACCTTACTCAATAACAATGGTTCGTCAGTAGCAGTATTTAGTATAACCAATAGTAGTCCAACCGCTTCCTATATCATTACTGGTATTGGTAGCCTTGCCGGATTTACTGGAACAGGTACTGCTCGTTTGTATGCTAAAGCAGCAACGTATAACGTAGCACCAGGTGCTGCGGGTGCTATTACAGCAGCTGCTGGCTGGACTAATATTGGTAGTAATACCGCATTATCTACCACTGCCAACACTACTGCTACTGCAACAGGTGCGAATGCAACTACTTGGATTACTGGTATGTCTTATCAGATTCCACCTTTAACGCAAGTGCGATTTTGCTTGCAACACGTATCTGCTGCTGGAGCTGCTTCATTTAGTACTACTGCTGGTTCATTACGTTACTCTACTGTAGGTACGCAAACATGTACTTTTGCTAATGGAGATCTTACACTTAACACTTGTACTAACTATGCATATGGTGGTACTATGGCTTCTCCAATTAATTCACCTCGTGGATTTATTGGCTTTATTAATTATTCATCAGCAGCACCATGCTCTGGTACGCCTAGCCCTGGTAATACATTAACTTCAGCAGCAGCATTATGTGCTGGTGGTTCTGCAAGTTTATCTCTTCAAAATAATACAAGTGGTACTGGTGTAACTTACCAATGGTATTCTTCACCTGATGATATTACATATACTGCAATAACTGGTGCTACTTCTTCTACTTATACTGCATCAGTTATTAATTATTATAAATGCGATGTTACTTGTTCAGGTAGTACTACTACATCTAACTCTGTTCAACTTGTAGCAAACTCTTTCTTTAACTGCTATTGCGCTTCAGCTGCAACTAGTCCTGCCGATGAAGATATCTCTAATGTTACTTTCGGTACTTTAAATAATTCTTCTGGTTGTGCAACACTTGCTCCTGGTCCTGGATCAGTAGTGAGTATGTATTCTAACTATAAATCTGGTGCAGGTGCTCCTGCAGTTCCATCCGTGTCTCAATTACAATCTGTTCCTTTTTCTGTTACACAAACTTCTTGTGGAGGTGCATATACCAATTATATTGCTATCTATATTGATTATAATCAAAACGGATCCTTTGCTGATGCAGGTGAAAATGTGTATATGCAGGCAGCAGGTGTTGTCGGAAATCACACTGAATCTGGCAATATTATAATACCACTCACTGCAGTAGTTGGCCAAACGGCAATGCGTGTGATTAGTAATGAAGGAACTATTTCAGGACCTTGTTTATCTTATACTTGGGGTGAAACCGAAGATTATTTAATCAATATAGTAGCTACTGCAGCTTGTACTGGTACGCCAGATCCAGCTACTACTATAGCTCCTACTTCAGTATGTTCTGGTGCAAATGTGGCCTTATCTTTAAGTACCACTTATACTGCTGCTGGACTTAGTTTTCAATGGCAATCATCTCCTGATAATATTACATATACAAATATTGCTGGTGCTACTAATGTGTCTTATACGACAACGCAATCAACAGCTACTTATTATCAATGTGAAATTATTTGTGCTAATGGTGGATTTCCAACAATTTCTACGCCTGCACTTGTGAGTATGAATGCGCCATCGAGTTGCTATTGTACTCCACCACAATCTACTAACTATCTTTGTTGTTCCATGTACGTTAATAATGTAACTACAACAGGTGGTATTGCGAATTTTTCACAAGCTAGTACAGAGGGTACTGCTTCTTATCAAAACTATTCTGCAACGCAAATCGCTTCACAAGTTCAAGGTGGTTCATTAACAATTGCTACCACTACCAATACTTATGGAATGTATATGAAAGTGTGGATTGATTATAATGATGATGGTTTATTTACAGGTACTGGCGAGCAAGTGCTAGGAGATGCTTCTCCTGCTGGGCTTTATGGCGGTACTGCACCAGCTACATTTACACAATCATTTACAGTTCCTGCAAATGCTCCTCCTGGAACGCATAGAATGCGTTTAAGAGCTGAGTATTATGGTATGGGAACCACTACACCTGCAAATCCTTGTGGCATATTATCTTATGGTGAAACAGAAGATTATGGATTTACAGTTTTAGCTCCTCCTGCAACGCCTGGTGCTATCACAGAACAAGCTAGTCCAAACTGTGCTACAGGTGGATTATTGGATGTTACTGGTTCAGCTCCATCTGGTGAAACTTGGTATTGGCAGACAACTGCTACTGGTACAAGTACAGCTGCACCTGTTTCTGGTTCATACACTATTTTGGCAAATGGTACTTATTATGTACGTGGTCAAAATAACACTTATTTAAATTGGGGTGCTTCAAGTTCTATCACTGTAACTGATTTCCCTGTAGGTCCTGCTGATCCAATCATTTCTGCTCCTACTGGTAATCCAGCTTGTGGTGCAGTTACTTTGGTTTCTTCTACTGCTGCTGCGTTCTCTTCCAATTACTGGCAAGGAACGAATGCAACAGGTACATCTACAGCTACTTTAGCGGATGATGGATCTACTAATAATCCATTTGCTGCTCCAGCAGACGGAACTTACTATTTACGTGCACAAGATGGTTCTACTTTTTGTTGGAGTAATCCTGTGCCTGTTGTAGTTACTATTTACCCTTTACCAACAGCGCCTATACTAGCTGCAACTCCTTCAGTTGTATGTCCAGGAACGCCATCAGCTTTGAGTGCTATTGCACCAAGTGCACCGGCTACTGGGTATACTGCATCATCGATTGCTTTTGCACCTACAGCGCCTGCAGGACCTACAAATCCTGGACCAGTTGGTGATGATGTGGTTAGTGCTTCCATTCCATTAGGATTTGGTTTCAGTTATTATGGAACAACTTATACGAATCTTGTGATTTCAACTAATGGATTTGTTTCCTTTGATGCGGCTCCAGGTGCTGGATGTTGTTCAGGTCAATCCATTCCAAGTACAATTGCTCCAAACAATTTGATTGCTATTTGCTGGACAGATTTGAATACAGGTTCAGGTGGTAATATTGACTATTATAACTTAACAAGTCCAAATAGATTTGTTATCCGTTTCAATGGGGTAGCTCACTTTTCTACTGCAAGTATTCAGGTTACTTCTCAGATTGTGATATATCAATCAGGTATCATAGAAATACACAATACAAATATTCTTCCTGATGGTATCATGACCCAAGGTATTGAAGGACCTGGTGGCGTTGCTGCAACACCTGTTTCAGGACGTAACGCAGGAACATGGTCTGCTTCAAATGATGCATATCGCTTTAGTCCTACACAAGCTATGGGTTTCCTTTGGACACCTAATGGTCCTGCAAATGGTTTAGCTGCTGGTCAAGAGATCTTAGCAAATGCTACTGCTACTCCTCCTGCAACTACTACATACACAATGACTTTGACAGATCCAGCACATGGTTGTCAAAGTTCTGGTACTGTTACATTAACTACATTGACAACGCCACCAGCTCCGACTACAACTGGCGGTTCAACACCTTGTGGTTCTGGTACAGTTACATTATCTGCAACAACTTCTGGTGGTACATTAAATTGGTATGATGTACCAACTGGTGGTACTATTATTGCAACAGGTACTTCATTTACAACTCCTATCCTTAATGCTAACACTACTTATTATGTAGAAGAAACTAATGGTACTTGTTCTGGTCCTCGTTCTCCAGCATTAGCAACATATACAGTTGCAGATGCGGTAACTATCAATGCTGTAAATGGTGCTGTTTGTAATCCTGGTGGATTAGATGCAACATTAACAGCTTCAAGTGCTAATGGCTTCTATAACTATACATGGTCTCCAGCTCCATTAAGTACTTCAGGTTCTAATGGTGAAGTGGCTACTGTTCATCCTTCAGTAACGACAACTTATACAGTAACTGGTTTCGATGGTTTATGTACTGCACAAACAACCGTAACAGTTACTGTTACTAATACCCCTGTAATCGGGTCTGTTACAGCTACTCCAGCTACTATTTGTCAAGGTGGTACTAGCCAAGTAATTGTGTTAGTTGGTGGTACTGGTAGTGGAGCTGCTCCTACTAACTATTGTACACCGACAATTTCAGTTGCTGGTGCAACAGGTGATTTTGTGAATAATTTTAGTTTCAACACACTTGCAAATAATGGTAGTGGTGATAATCCTTCTGATTATGCATTGTATGCGCAAACTACTACAGTGTCCGCTGGTTCTACTTATGCATTATCTGCTCAATCTGGCGCGACATTTGGTCAAGGTATTGGTGTGTGGATAGATTATAACCGCAATGGTTCATTTACAGATGCAGGTGAATTCGTTTTCGGTAGTACTTCTAGCACTGCAACAGTAACAAGCAATATTACTATTCCAGCAGGTGCTAGTGCAGGTCAAACTCGTATCCGAGTTGGTGCATTTTATGCGACTACAGCTATAGCTAGTTATAGTTGTGCTTGGACAGGCTTTGGTGAGTATGAAGATTACATTATCACAATGAATGCAGCTTCTGCAACAACAGTGTATAACTGGACTGGTGGTACTTTCAGTAACCCAGCAATTTATAATCCTACAGTTACTTTAGGTGCTGCTTCTGAAACATATACAGTATCTGCTACCGATGGTGGTTGTACTGCCACAGCTACAGTTACATTGGCTGAGCCAGTAAGTGCTCCTGGTAATACATTATCTACAGCTAACCCAGTATGTGGTGGAGCGAGCTTTACTTTGAGTGTACAAACTCCAGGTGTAGGTGCAGCTTTCCAATGGCAATCATCTCCTGATGGCTTTACATGGACTGATATTGTAGGTGCTACTAATGCTACTTATCCAGCTTCTCAAAACGCTGATACATACTACAGAAGTGGTGTTGGTTGTGCTTTGAATTTAGTATATTCTAATCCAATATTGGTAACTATGGCTTGTAATGCAATTAGTGGAGGTACTACAGTATCTACAAATGCAAATCCATGTGCTGGTGCTAACTTTACTTTATCACTAAGTGGTAATACTTCAGTTTGTGTATCTTATCAATGGCAATGGTCAGTAGATGGTATTACTTATTCTGATATAGTTGGTGCTACTGCGTCTACTTTAACTACATCTCAAACTACACCATACTATTATCAATGTGTGATATCATGTACTGGTGGTGCTAGTACTGGCACTTCAAGTCCAGTATATGTAGGCATTAATACAAACTTCTATGCTTGTTATTGTGCTGCTGGTGCTTCAACTATCGGTTGTAATACTGGTGATGAGTATGTTGGTAATTTTACATTTAATACTATCAATAACACAAGTGCTTGTCCTGCTACAGGTCAATACAGTAATTTTACAGGTATCTCTACTACTGTTAATCTAGGTTCTAGTTATACAGCTTCTGTGTTAATTCCAAACTGGTTTGGTGGTGACCAAGCAACTGTTTGGATAGATTTTAACCATAATGGTTCTTATTATGATGCAGGTGAATCTTTCCCACTTACAACAGGTGGCGGAACAGGAACTTCTCCATTAACAGGTTCAATAACTATCCCAGCAACAGCTTTAACAGGTACAACTGGCTTACGTGTTCGTGGAAATTATTCTGGTGCTATGGACCCTTGTGGAGTAACTACCTATGGTGAAGTGGAAGATTACCTTGTAAATATTGTAAATCCTACAGCTTCTTTATCACTTGTATGTTATATCCAAGGATATTATTTGGGATCAGGATTGATGACTCCGACTATTCAAAATGAAGATTCGGATCCAATTACTCCACCAAACTATCTTGCAACGGATTGTGATAATATAACAGTTGAATTGCATCAAGATGATGCAGTGAACGGTTATCCTTTGGTTGGTACTTATACTGGAATGTTACACACAGATGGTACAATATCTTGTACATTCCCAGGATCTACAGTAGGTTTATCTTGCTATATCGTGATTCTTCATAGAAACTCATTGCAAACATGGAGTAAATTCCCAATGACAATAGCAGCTACAAATACATACAATTTCTCAACTGCAGCTACACAAGCTTTAGGTGATAATGAAATTGATGTAGCTTCTGATGGTGTCTACTCTATTTACAATGGTGATATCAACCAAGACTTTGCAACAGATGCCACTGATTTCTTAATCATGGATATGGATATTCAAAGTTTCAATGGTGGATATATCACTACTGATTTGAATGGTGATGGTGCAACAGATGCAACTGATTTCTTAATCCTAGATGGTAACATACAAGGATTTATCGGTGCAGTAATTCTGCCTTAGTCTTTATTAAAAAAAAACTTCCCGACAATTAGCATTAACTGCTTGTTTTGTCGGGAAGTTTTTCTCTTTATAATAAAAATGGAAACTAAAATAAATTAAATTTAAAATAACAACTATGAAAAGAAAATTAGTACTCACTACTAAATTTTTTGTGGCTTTGATGATTTTGCTCTCAATGAGTTGGCAAAGTTTTTCTCAGTCTCAAATAAACGTCATCATGAAAAACGTGGCTAATCCAAATCCAAATAAAGTAACATTTGAGATTTGGTTAGAAAATGCTTCTAGTGGTGCAAATGCTGGAGATGTTCTAAGTTTACAAAGCTTACAATTTAGCTTTGGATTCAATAACGCCGCTCTTGGCGGAGGGACAGTTACTCCTTCTCTAGAATTAGGTAATGCTCTTTGGCCAGTTGTTGGTCAACAAAACCCTACAATTAGTTCTACAAATGTTTTTAATGTTGCAGCCAATGGAACTGGACAAAACTTCTTTAGATTAGCAGCTGCAACTGCTTCGGCTCCAGCTACTGTTATTCCTACCGTAGGAGCAGGTGGAATTCGTTATGCTACTTTTGCGTTTACGAATACTCTACCTTTTGCTACTGGTGTTCCGTTCAACTTTTTGTTTAATACAACTCTTTCTACAAATGGTAGAGTGAAGACACAAGTTAATGCATATTTAAATTCATTGACTTTGGGGGCTGCTTGGAATGACCCAGCAGCTACGACATCTTCGGCTGGTTACCCTACTTCCCGTTTGTTGGTTGCAAGTGCACCTGCTTATCAAATTGCAGCAAGCAATAACTGTGCAACTACTGCTACTGCAGGTAATATTACAAATCCAGTTTGCCCGAATGGCACTGGATCAGCAAGTATTACTTTGGGTAATCCAGCACCAACTGCGACTTCAGGCACTTATACCATTAATGGTGGTGCTTCTCAAAACTGGACAAGCAACCCATTTACAGTAAGTGGATTGCCAATTGGTACCAATACAATTTCGGTTTCTGCTGCAGGTTGTACTACACCAGCTACAGGAACCATTGTGATTACTGGATCTACAACACCTTTAACTTCAACGGATAATCAAACTGCTTGTAATTCGTATACATGGGGTTTAAATGGTCAGACGTATACAACGAGTGGCACTTATACATCCACGACTACAAATGGCTCGGGCTGTACTGTTACCAATACTTTGAATTTGGTAATTAATACTGGAACCACATCAAGTTCATCGGCGACAGCATGTAATTCCTATACTTGGTCTTGTAATGGAAACACGTATACTGCATCAGGCGCATATACTTGTACTTCTGTAAATACTAGTAATGGTTGTATAAATACGACGACATTGAATTTGACAATAAATAGTAATACAACTTCAAGCTCATCGGCTACTGCTTGTAATTCTTATTTATGGTCTTGCAATGGAAATATGTATAATATTTCTGGTGCTTACACTTGTACATCTGTAAATGCTTCAGGATGTATAAACACTGAAACTTTGAATTTGACAATAAACAATAATACAACGTCAAGTTCTTCCGCAACAGCATGTAATAGTTATACATGGGCTTGTGACGGAAATACGTATACAGCTTCGGGTGCTTATTCATGTACTTCCTTAAATACTTCAGGTTGTACAAATACGGAAACCTTGAATTTAACAATAAGTAATAGTACAACTTCAAGTTCTAGTGTATCTGCATGTAATAGTTATACATGGTCTTGCAATGGAAATACTTACACTGCATCAGGTGCTTATACTTGTACAACTGCTAATTCAGGTACAGGCTGCACGAATATAGAAACTTTGAATTTGACGATAAACAATAGTACAACTTCAAGTTCTAATGCTACTGCATGTGATACTTATACATGGTCTTGTAATGGAACAGTTTACACAGCTTCTGGTACCTATACTTGTACATCGTTAAATGCTTCTGGTTGTTTAAATACAGCTACGTTGAATTTAACAATGAACAATAATACGACTTCAAGTTCATCTGCAACTGCATGTAATTCGTACACTTGGTCTTGTAATGGAAATACGTATTCAACCTCTGGTTCCTATTCATGTACTTCATTAAATGCTTCTGGTTGTGTGAATACAGCAACTTTGAATTTAACCATCAATAATAGTACGTCTGCTAGTTCATCAGTAACAGCAACCAATACTTATACATGGTCATGCAATGGAGCAACATATACGACTTCTGGCGCTTATACATGTACATCCACAAATGCAGCAGGTTGTGTTCATACGCAAACTTTAAATTTGACAATTAATTTTGTTTCTGCATCTGTAGTGAATGTCATTATGAAAAATGTACAGAATCCTAACCCAAATAAAGTAACCTTTGAGATATGGTTAGAAAATGCATCTACTGGTTTAAATGCAGCTGATTTATTATCCTTGCAAAGTTTCCAGTTTAGCTTTGGCTTCAACGCTGCAATTGCTGCTGGTGGAACAATTACACCTGCTTTGGAATTAGGTAATCCTGCATGGTCAGTAGTTGGACAACAAAATCCTACAATTTCTACAACAAATATATTTAATGTTGCAAGCTTAGGTACAGGATTGAATTTCTTTAGATTGGCTGCTGCTACTGCATCTGCTCCTTCTACTCTTATTCCAACTACAGCTAATGGCGGAATTCGCTATGCAACTTTCTCATTCACGAACTCTGTACCTTTTGCAACCGGTACTCCTTTTAACTTCTTGTTCAATACTACTCTTTCTACAAATGGTAGAGTGAAGACGCAAGTTAACGCTTACTTAGGAGCATTAACCTTAGGTGCAGCTTGGAATGATCCAGGAAATACTACATCTACTGCTGGTTATCCAGTTCCTCGTTTGTTGGTTGCAAGTGCACCTGCATATCAAATTGCAGCTAGTTGTGCTACAACAGCAACACCAAGTAATATCGTTAATCCTTTATGTCCAAATGGAACAGGTTCTGCTAGTATTACTATAGGTAATCCAGCTCCATCTGCAACTTCTGGAACTTATACTATAAATGGAGGTGCTACTCAAACTTGGTCTGGCAATCCTTTTACTGTATCTGGTTTACCAATTGGGACGAATACAATTTCTGTATTGGTAGCTGGTTGTACTACGCCAATTACTGGTACTATAACAATCACAGGTTCAACAGTTCCTTTAACAACAACTTCATCTGCTACGGCCTGTGGTTCTTATACATGGGCTCAAAATATTCAAACGTATACTGTCAGTGGTACTTATACAAGCACTTCTTTGAATAGTAATGGATGTTCAGTATTGAACACATTGAATTTGGTGATCAATAATGGTACTACATCTACAATGAGTGCTACTGCTTGTGATTCTTATACTTGGTCTTGCA
>CANJRV010000043.1 GCA_947476825.1 Bacteroidota bacterium
CAGTTGGATCTTGGATTGAAACTAAGGTCTTAAAAATGTCGGTCCCACTAAAAAGGAGGCAATGGTATGATAGTCTATTCTCATTTATTGAAAATGCAAAACTGCCATTAAGTCTTACAGGATAAGGCTACTGCAAAATCTGGGTTGAAATTTAAGTTTAAGAATTTTGCTCATTTTTTTCAAAAGCGCTAAAATAGAAAAAATTTTCTATATAAAATCATTTTATGTGAATAACTTGTTTGTATATATTTGATTTCCTGCTATTTTCAGTATCTACATCTTTTTGCTCGTTTTGTGGAAAAAAAATGGAAAAATGTGGTGTTAGAAAATGGTAAACGCGCCAGACTTTTCTAGGCGTTTTATAGGTGAGGCGTTGCTTCTAGTCTGCTACATGTTAGCGGCAGCGGTGTAGTCTTTACGGAAAAATAGTATAAATATCTTTTCTATTTGCAACAATAATCAATCTTATTTTTTCACTAACTATTCCACTTCTGAATTTATCCTTTTTTTAAACTTGTCTACATTAGGCTGCTTAAACCATTTTCCTGTAATTCCCAAACTGGCTCTAAACTGAAAATAAAAAGCGATGAGATTATTGTCGTTTCCTCCTCGAGGTATTTTATTTTGTGCGTAAATTTTATATCCTGGCATACTTCCAATTTCAAAGGCTGTATTGATTCTAAAATGTCTTACAGGTCTTGTTGTTATACCCATGCGAAACCCGATTGGTGCCGACAATTTTTTAGTCATTTCAGACAGATGATATACTTGGGAATTATGATTCAATTGAACACCAGATAATCTGTTGCTAATTGGGAAAAGAATATCAAAATAAGCATCTTCATTATCCGTACTACGTTTGTGTATTAAACCCGATATTTTATTGTTGGTAACTATAGAACGTTGAATACCGATATAGGCAAAAAGTCCTATTACATTCGACATAATTCCATCAATTTTATAATTAGGATAAGCATTTTCAAATTCACTCCCAGCTGTAAACCCTGAGTATTCACTCGCATTACTTTTTAAATAATAATCGTAAAATGAAAATGAATGACCGCCAGCCCCCATTCGAATTCCAACCATTTTCAATGCTTTTAATTTAGATGATAAATAAACATGGGTTTCTTCATTTGGTCCACTTCTATATTTACTTAAATAGCGATGAACTTTACGTAAGCGTAATTCACGCTTATAAAAATAAACACCTCCTATCTCCCAATTTTGACCAGACTTTAATTTTTCATTGGTATGTAAAAATGATTTATTGAACGGGTCTGCCATTGCTTCTGAAAAAGTTTGATCATAATAGGATTGATTTTTCTGTTTTGAAATATTAAAATTGAAAGCAACATCCATTCTAAATTTTGCATCTGCAAAGTATTGACGATAATTAATACAATATTTGCTAAAGGTTTTGGTATTTAAACCAAAGCCGACATTAAAATAAACACTATTCAAATAGGGGTTGTCTTCCAAAAGGGTAAAATTGTCTTGTGCATTTAACCTTGTTGAAATAAAAAATAATATGCTTATAATTTTTATTGCGCTGTAAATTCTTTTCATTAATCTAATAATTAAAAAACTGCTAAAAGTAATAGAATTAATAGATGTAATTTCATTCTGTAAATTTTTTGTAGAGAAAAATTTCAAAATTACCGCTTAAGTCAGTTTGCGAATAAACTTCCCTTAGCATCACACAAATCTAATAAAGAATGCCCAACATATTCAGCCTTAAAATCGCATTTGCAGTATGCAACATATTTCAGGAAATTCAAGAGAGCAAATAAGCTTTAACAGCCTTGGTTCGGAGAGCTTATTTTATTTATGCTTCGGGATGCCATAGGAGCCGAACATTCTGAAGAGCCGAGAAAAGTGTAGAAGCCATGGAACATTTTATAAAATTCATTTATATAAAAACAACTCATTTCCTCTACTCAATAACTACTTGTTCTTTAACCTAATTATTTTATAATTAGTGAACAACAAGCGATAGAAATTACATTTATATTTGCCTCCTTCATGACCTCTCGTATACGTCATATCCTTTCTTTTTGTTTGCTGTGTATTTTTATTTTATACATCATTCCAAAAGAAATTTACCATGGTTTTATGCATCACCATGATACGGTGCATGTGCATTTGAATGTAAAGAATGGATTGCAAATTGATAAAGAACACCACCATTGCGAATTACTCAAATACGAACAAGAGCAACAGTTTATTTCTTATTCCTTGCTTTGCTTTACAGCTAAATCTATTGGCATTTATTTTTCAAAAACTATTTCAACATATAGTACGCCGTTTTTGCCCGCAAATAATGCCAGTATAACTGCGCTTCGAGGGCCTCCTGTTTTTTCATAAGCTTTATTTAATCCTAATTTTATTACAGAACATAGCTATCGTTATGGCTTCTGTTTATACCATAGCGAATTTTTTAGGTTAAAAAAATATATGCTACCGGTATTATTTCATTTTTCAAAAAAATTAAACACATGAAACAAATTCTGCTTACCATTATATACTGCATATCCATGCAAGCCATGGCGCAAAACAGCCTACATGGCAACGTTCACGATGTACAAGGCAACCCAATTATTGGTGCTACTATTTCCATACCCGATTTAAAAATAGGAGCAGTGAGTAATATAGACGGCTCTTATGAAATCAATACTACCGCTACTGGCAAACACTTAATAGAATGCCATTATATTGGTTATCAAACTTTTTTAAAAGAAATAAATATTCAAGGATCTACCTTGTACAATATTGTACTTTCTACATCGGTGATTGAACAAAAGGAAGTGATTATAACTGGTCAAAGCAAAGCTACTGCCATCAAAAAATCATCTCTTCCTGTAAATGTCATTCATACGGAAGACTTAGTGGAACAAGCCAATACCAATCTTATACAAGCAATTGCTACAATAGCTGGTGTAAGTAGTATAAACACTGGGCCTGCTATTTCAAAACCCATTATTCGTGGCTTGGGCTATAACAGAATAATAGTGATGAACAATGGTATACGGCAAGAGGGTCAGCAATGGGGCGATGAGCATGGTATTGAAGTAGACGAAAATACAGCGGGCAGAATTGAAGTGCTAAAAGGTCCTGCCTCTTTGTTATACGGTAGCGATGGTATAGCTGGCGTTATCAATATTCAATCGCCAAGTATTGCTGCTGCAAATTCTATTTCTGGAAAAATAAATGCCAACTACCAAAGCAATAATAGAATGATAAACATTGGTGGTCATATAGCTGGCAACCAACATGGTTTTATTTGGAATATTGGGGCTACGCACAAGCAAGCTAGCGACTATCAAAATAAATACGATGGCTATGTATTTGATTCTCGATTTAAAGAAAATGATTTGTATGCTCGTATAGGTTTTACCAAAAAATGGGGGCACACGCATATTAGTATTAGTTCATTTAATCAAACTCTCGGCTTGGTAGAAGGCGATAGAGATTCGATGGGAAATTTTATTAAATCGGTGAAACTAAATGATAGCACTTCAAGCGAAGAACTTGCTAATAGCGCAGATTTTAAAAGCTATACAAACGAAACGCCGCATCAACATATTGTACATACGAAAGTGGTGCTCGACAATGCATTTAATTTACGTCATGATGCCTTGCTGCAAATTATACTGGGTTTTCAAAATAGCCGTAGAAGTGAGTTTGGCGATGTGCTGGCGCCTACGCAAGCTGGTCTTGATTTGGATTTACATACATTTACTTACGACATCAAATATCATTTTCCACTTATACATAAATGGAATATCAGCCTCGGCATTGGTGGTATGCAACAACAAAATAAAAATACAGGCATTGAATTTTTAATACCAGATTATACTTTATTCAGTAGCGGTATTTTTCTGTATGGCAAAAAAGAAATCAGCGAAAAACTAACTTTCAATGCAGGTGCTCGTATTGACTTTCAATCCTTACATGCCGACGAAAAATGGATAAATAATTACAACTTATTTAAGCCAATATCTGAAAATTATATCGGCGTATCTGCAAGCATTGGTCTTGCTTATGCCGCCAATGCCAATCATACTTTTAGATTCAATTTGGGTAAAGGTTTTCGTAATCCGAATATTGCAGAGCTTTCACTAAACGGCGTGCATGAAGGTACTTTGCGCTATGAATATGGCAATGCAAACAGTACTTCCGAAAATAGTTTTGAAGCCGATTTGGGTTATCAGTATGATGGAAGCCATGTATCTATCACTGCCAATGTATTTGCCAATTATATTCATGATTTTATTTTCATACGCAAACTAAAAAATACCATTGGCAATGATTCTATTCCAACAGAAAATAATGACAATAAACTAAGCGCATTTTATTACGACAAAACCGATGCTATACTTACGGGCGCTGAATTTTCTATGGACATTCATCCACATCCGTTGGACGGCTTGCATATCGAAAACACGATTAGCTATGTACGTGGCATTACTACTTTTGCTGGCGACAGCTTACATTATTTACCTTCTATACCGCCACTGCGTTGGAATGTAGATATTCGTTGGAATTTTAAAACCATCAAGCACAAACTAAAAGATGCTTATGCCAAAGCCGAATGGAATATTTTTGCAGCACAAAAAAATATCTTCTCTGCCTACCAAACAGAAACGGCAAGCAAAGGATATTCATTATTAAATGTTGGAATTGGTAGTTCTATTTTGTATAAAAACCATATATCCTGTTCATTGCATATTGCTGTAAATAATTTACTAAATACTGCTTATCAAAACCATTTAAGCCGACTAAAATATGCACCTGAAAATTTAAGTACTGGCCGCTTAGGTGTATTTGATATGGGCCGAAATATGAGTGTTAAATTGCTTATTCCTTTTGGGGGGAAATAGGAATGTTTTGGTTTGGGGAAAGATAGATATTGTTGTTGGTGATAACACCAATAACGGCGTAAGCATTTTCAAAAATAGTTAATCTAAGTTTATATTTAGTTGAATAGAAAAATTATCTTCTGCCTGTTTTTTGTACTCACATTTTTTCTTCTTCAACTCGATAAAGAAAATGTTACAGGTTATTCAAGAAGCGTATTATGCTATTAATAAACTGATTCGTCTGCCTAGTCCGTCTTCAAAAATTCTGTAAAGCGTAGAAAGCTGAATGTCGCAATTTCCATTTTCTAATCGTGAGATGTAACTTTTTTTCGTGCCTACTTTATCAGCAAGTTGTTCCTGTGTCATGTTCGCATCTCTTCTTGCCTCTTTCAGCATTTCACTAATCACAAAATATTGCGCTTTAGTTTCAAATTCATCACGCTTCTGTGTTCCAATTTTTCCGTATTTTATGTCCAGCAACTCATCATAATTTTTCGCTTGTCTCATTGCTTCGTTCTTTTTACTCATGGCTTTATTTTTTTATGTTTTTGTATTCGTGATTTGCCTTTCGCAAGATTATTTTGTTTTACTTTTTAACTTGAAGTATTCCTTTTTTAATTTTTCTGCTAATTCAATTTCCTGTTTAGGTGTCTTTTGAGTTTTCTTCTGAAAGGCATTGAAGAGAATAACTAAATTTCCTTTGTCAAAACAGCAGAAAATCCGAAAGATGCTTCCTCCAAATTCAATTCTGATTTCATAAAGTCCGTCACTCCCCTCCATGTGTTTCATAAATTTCTCTGGAATCTTGTCCACTGTTCTGATTATCCGAAAAACATAATCAAATTTATCTTGTACCTTATCATTCTGGTCAAGATAAAAATCCATGAAGTATTGTCCGTGAAATATGATTTGTCTTTCTTCTTGCACGCTCCAAAGATAACTTATAAGTGAACAAAAAAATCCTTCGCAAATTATTTTTTCTCAAAGCGGAGGATTCTAAAATTTCAGTTGGTGAAGGAAACCGACAAAAAATCTGATAGAAAAAAATCCCTCCTACGCCTCTGCGCTACAACCATGTACAGCTTGCGCTATTTCTTTAATTAAGCTTGCATCTTTTTCTATAGCATTGCCAACAACAATAACATCTGCACCAGCTTTACAATTAAGATATGCTTTTTCTGCATCGGTAATTCCACCACCTATTATTAATGGAATATTGGTTTGCGATGCCACGCGATGTATCATACTTTCACTAATAGGTCTTATTGCGCCACTGCCTGCATCCATATACAATACATGTTTGCCTTGCATTTCACCAGCCAATGCAGTACACAATGCAATATCTTCTTTATTATGCGGTATAGGCGCACTGTGGCTCATATACGAAACTGTAGTAGCTGCTCCACCATCTATTACCATATAACCTGTCGAAATTATTTCCAAACCACTTGCCCTTACCATGGGTGCAGACACAACATGCGCCCCTATCAACAACTCCGGATTACGACCCGAAATTAAAGTTAAATAAAATAAAGCATCAGCCTGTTTACTTACTTGTGATGGACTACCCGGAAATAAAATAACGGATATATCACTATGCTTTTTAAAGGTATGAATGATATCGTCTAAATGCTGTGTTACCATTAAACTACCACCCACAAAAAGAAAATCTACTTTGGCTTCATTGCATAATTTAGCCATGGTACTTATTTGAGTAGTACTCACTTTATCAGGATCTATCAAAACGGCAAATGCTTTTTTGCCTTGCTTTCGCAATTGTTGCAATCGTTGATATACATTGAGGTTTGCCATGTTCGGGGCAAAGATATATTTTTATTGCTAAAACCTTTCTGCATTTCCATAGTAAACATGCAACCTATTATCTGTTACAAAACGCTTCTAAAATAGGTACTTACCAATTTTGTACCTATATTTTATTTTACAATCGATAAACAAAACAAATGCTGCATAAAACTCTAATTCCAAAAAAGAAACTATATTTGGTTTCTCAATTAATAAACCACATGAAAAAAATAACCTTTCTTTTTATCGCTTTGTTGAGTTTCTCCTTTGCGAATGCGCAATACCAAAATACAAAAATGGAAGTAGGGCAAAAAGCGCCAGATTTAGAATACAACAATCCTAAAGGTGAAAAAATAAAATTATCAACCATTAACGACAAAAGAGTTATTCTACTTGATTTCTGGGCTAGTTGGTGCGGACCTTGCCGAGCAGCAAATCCTAGCTTAGTTGAATTCTATAAAAAATACAGCGCTAAAAAATTCATGAAAGCGAAAAACGGTTTCACTATTGTGAGTGTTTCTTTAGATAGAAATGTAGAACCTTGGATTCAAGCCATTGAAAAAGATAAATTGGAATGGCCTTACCATATGAGCGATTTAGGTGGATGGCAAAGTAAAGCTGCTGCTGAATATGGTGTTATGTTTGTACCGCAATGTTTTTTGATTGATGCTAACGGTGTCATTATTGGTAAATACCAACGCGCTGAAGATTGTATTAAAGATTTAGATAAATTGCTTGCTAAATAAGCATGAATGAAATTGAGGCGCAAAAATTAATTATTATTACAGCACCTTCTGGTTCTGGAAAAACAACTATTGTTCATCATTTACTGGCTCAAATTCCTTCGCTTCGTTTTAGCGTAAGTGCTTGTACTCGTTCGCCACGACTGAATGAAATAGATGGGGTCAATTACCATTTTATTACTGTTGAGAATTTTACACGCAAAATTGCAAACCACGAATTTGCAGAATTTGAAATGGTATATGAAGGTAAATATTATGGCACCTTAAAAGCTGAATTGCAACGTATTTGGGACGATCAAAAATATCCGCTAACGGATATTGATGTACAAGGTGCTCTTCGATTAATGAAACATTATGGCAAACAAGCTATCAGTTTATTTATTCAAGCTCCTTCGATGGAAGAATTAAAAAACCGTTTGATAATGCGTGGTACCGAAACGCCAGAATCCTTGAAAGAGCGTGTAGATAAAGCAGCTGAAGAAATCAAATATGCGCATCACTTTGACCATGTAATTATCAATGATCAATTAGAAATTGCTTGCCAAAAAGCTAAAACCATTATTGAAAACTTTATCCTTTAATAAAGGAACACTATTGTCTTTTATTTTACTTTCCTTTAATCGAACAGCACTATTTGTGCAACTTGTCCACTAATGTTTTGTTGTAGTTGCACTTTTTGCAAAGCATTCAACTAGTAAAAATTATTTGCTAAAAAACTAAAACCGATTATTGGAAACGATATCCCTTAGAATTAGAAAGCTCAATTAGCTTCTATTTTTACTTTCTTTCTCCCTACTAAATGCACTCACTATTTGTGAAACATAATCTTTGGCATTTTGACGTATTGGCGTTTTTTCAACGCATATCATCAAATAGAAATTATTAGTAAAAAAGCTAAAACGTTTATTTTGACTCTTTATTCTTTAGAAGAAAGTAGCTCTATTGTCTTCTATTTTTGCTTTCTTCTTTAAAACGTAAGGTACTATTTGTGCAGCTTGGCCACTAGTGTTTTGTTGTAATTGTGCTTTTTGCATTTCATACATCATGTTTTTAGGATCTGCAGCAACGCCATCAATCATACTTTTTACAGTGATAAAAAATACACCTTGGTCACCTTGAATTGGCGGAGAAACTTTATTAATTAAAGCTTTATTAAATGAAGCGCCAATTACTTTTGGTTCATAACCAATTTCACTATTACCACCGCCCATCATTAACACAGTATCCGCTGTTTTCACTGTTGTAGCACCTAAAGCTGCAAGTTCATCTAAAGTAGTTTTACCCTTAGCTTTAGCAATTAAGGCTTCTGCTTTTTTATCCTTCTTTAATATATTTTCAATTTGTGGTTTTACAGTTTCGATAGATGGTAAAGTTCCTTTTTCTTGTCTACCAACTAATAATGCTATCACACATTTATTTTCTAAATTATAGATTGGAGATACGGCACCAATTTTTGCTTCAAAAGCCCAACGTGATAAATCACGTGCACTTCCTAAACCTGGAATTTGTTGTTGTGACTTAGTCATATTATCTGCCACTCTTTTATCTTTACCCATTGATTTTGCTGCATCAGTGAATGATTTAGCATCCTTTGCTTTTGCAATAAATGTATTTGCTTTTGCAAAAGCAGCTTGTATCGTTGGATTTCCAGCTTGCAATTCCTTGCTCACTATTGCCAATTTTACAGAAGGTTGAAAATTCTTTTGGTCAGTTATTTTAATTAATTGATAGCCATATTCTGATTTAATTACTTTTACATCACCTACTTTTCCATTAAAGCAAGCATTTTTGAATTCAATATCACTTGCCGCCATTTCTTGTGTTATATAACCAATATCACCACCTTTTTTAGCACTTGCTTTATCATCCGAACGTGTAGCTGCTAATTGTGCAATATCCATTCCAGCCAATACCATTTTTTCCATACTATCAATGGAAGCTTTCGCATCTTCTTCTTTTCGTTGTTCGGTGAAAGCAACTACCACACGAGATACTTTAACGCTATCTGGCATAGATTTCTTATCAATCACTTTTACCATTTTAAACATTTGGTCTATATAAAATGGTCCTGTTACAGCACCTATTTCAGTAGCAACTATTTCAGCTGGATTTGGAGCAACTAAAGTTTTTTCTGTATAATACATATCTCTAATTACATCTTCTGAATTTTTAGATACAAATGCTTCATTGTCTGTTGTTTTTGTAAATGTATCTTTCAAGCCATTCAATACACCTAAACTAGCTGCAGTATCATCACTTGAAGGAATAATATCAAAAGCAACATATTCTGTTTTTGCAGTTGCTTCTTGTGATTTAAACATTTCTTCATGTTTATCTATATATTTTTTTACATCTTCGTCTGTAACCTTAACCTCATTATCTCCAATCATTGTATATGGCAGACTAACAAAATTAATAGACGATTTTGCAGTTTGTTGTTTAGAAGCATCATCCATCATAAACTTAGGAATATAAATTCCTTTGGAAATTAAATCAGTGTATTTACTTTGTTTTCTGTTTCTAATTAATTGCTCTTCAAAGTTTTTCCATAATATTTTTTGTTGACCAGTTTTATCTTGATCTATTGCAGCAATATTTTGACTTACAATACTTGGGTCAAATATTCCAGTATCTGGATTTTTAAAACTTTGTTGTACCAATGGATCTGCATAAGGTCCAGTTAACATATCTTGAAGTTCTTTATCTCCAATTTCGGTCATTCCTAATTTTTCTAGTTCTTCACCAATCAAGGTTTCATTTACGATATCACTCCATGCTTGTTCTTGCACTGAATTACGTTCCTGTTCTGTTAAAGTTCCGTCCTTACTACGAGATTTCATATTGTCTTCATACTGGCTTCTTTTACTTTCAAAATCTTTATACTCAATACGAGTGCCATTAATACTAGCTAATAGACCTTTGTCTCCGCTAAATATATTACGCACATTACTTTGCATGGCATCCATGACTAAGAACCCAACAAGGGCTACTATAATTGCGCCAACAACTAAACCAATATATTTATCTCTGATGTTTTGAATTACCGACATATTATCAACATTTTTTTAAGGAGCGCAAAAATAGGAGTTTTGCTTTGGTAATTCAAAGTTTTTTTGGACTCATTTTACTTTTTTACTTTATTTCTTTAATTTATTCCATTTTTTGTGTGGAATAATTTGTGTTTAATCTGTACTTTATTCGATTACCTTTTTAATCTCCGCCACATTTTGTTGAAAGAATCCATTTTTTACGGTTTATTTCCAAAGCATATCCACTTCCCACATTCAATTTATTTTCTACATGCCAGTAATCCACAACATATAAATTTTTTAATAATCAAATAGCATTTCTTATCCGTTATTTAAATTCACTTACTTGCTTCTTTATCTAAAAATAGGATGATTACACATTTTTTATATTTTCTTCATATACACATATATACTTATGACTTACCATTTTACGGTTTCATGGCATTGTTGATATTAAAATAAATAATGTGAATTGATTCTGTATAAACAAAATAGTGTCACATTTGCATCGTGTATAACTCTTTTTTATACACTAATTCACAGCCCTAATAGCAATTGTAAATTTTCTTTTTATTTAAAAAAAATATATTATTTATACTATGATTCAAGATGTGCACAACATACAAAAAATGGGTTATGTAGATATAGACATAGATCCAACTTTAGATTTGTTCGTTGAAATTCAAAAGTTAAAAAAGGAAAAGAATGCAATTATTTTAGCGCACTATTACCAAGATGCGGATATTCAGGATATAGCAGACTATATTGGCGATAGTCTTGGATTGGCAAGACAAGCACAAGCTACAAATGCAGATATGATTGTATTTGCTGGCGTTCACTTTATGGCAGAAACTGCAAAAATCTTAAATCCAACTAAAAAAGTTGTGTTGCCAGACCTTAATGCGGGTTGTTCATTAAGTGATAGTTGTCCACCTTTTTTATTTGAAAAATTTATTCAACAGCATCCAGAACATATTGTGATATCTTATATTAATTGCAGTGCAGGTATTAAAGCATTGAGTGATATAATTTGTACATCCAGTAATGCACAAGCTATTGTTGAAAGTTTATCAAAAGAACAAAAAATAATATTTGCACCAGATAGAAATTTAGGATCTTATATTAATAAACATACAGGTAGAAATATGGTATTGTGGAATGGTGCTTGTATGGTGCACGAAATTTTTAGTTTAGAAAAAATAACTAAACTAAAAGTAAGACATCCTGAAGCAAAAGTTATTGCTCATCCAGAATGTGAAGAAGCTGTTTTAGCCATAGCTGACTTTATTGGATCTACTTCACAAATGTTAGCTTTTACGCAAAAGGATAAATGTTCTGAATTTATAGTGGCTACTGAAACAGGTATTATTCACCAAATGATAAAAAATTCTCCAGGTAAGAATTTTATTCCAGCACCGCCAACAAATGCTTGTGCTTGCAATAATTGTCCACATATGAAATTGAATACGCTAGAGAAATTGTATTTATGTATGAAATATGAGTTACCCGAATTATTCATGGATGAAACTTTGCGATTAGCAGCAAAAAAACCAATTGATAGAATGCTAACGATGAGTAAAGAATTAGGTATTCAATAGATTTTTTGACAATTGTTGGAGTAGAGATAATTATGTAAAAAATACACATAACTATTTTACATTTGTTGCATCATTTTAATTAGTACTTTATGAAAAGGATTTTAACATCGATTTTTTTGATTAGTAGTCTTCATTTATTTTCACAAGGTAATATCACGGGTGATTTAATGATGAATGTGAATTTTTTTCAAAGAGATACCAATATACGTGCTGCTGGTAATCAATTATATGATAACTTATTGAGTGGTGGTGAAGGATGGCTTGGTCTTCGTTATTCAGGATACGGATTTACAGGAACAGTTCGTTTTGATGCATTTCAAAATTCTAATTTACAAAATCCGCAAAGCGCATTGACTATAGCTGGTTTAGGTATGTTTAGTTTAAGTAAAGAAGTAAATAATTTAACTATAACTGCTGGTCATGTTTATGATCAAATTGGTAGTGGAATTATTTTTCGGGCATATGAGGATCGTGGTTTATTGATTGATAATGCTTTATTTGGACTTCATTTAAAATATAAATTGAATAATAATTTAACGGTAAAGGCATTTTCTGGGCAAACTAAAATATTATTTGAACGTTATAATCCTATTATTAAAGGCTTTGCAGCGGAAGGAGATTTGGATATTGGCAAAAATGCACACATGACACCAGGTATTGGTATCGTAAATAGAACGATGGATAAAAATAGCATGGACGCTATTGTTTCTACTGTAAATAGCTATCCTATTGAAAAACGATTTACACCAGTTTATAATTCATTTGCAACTACAGTATATAATACTTTAAATGCTGGTGATTTTACATGGTATGTAGAAGGTGCTCTTAAATCTGCTGAAGCGATTGCTACTGCTACTGAAGGTTTACAAAAATTAAGCGGAAATGTTATTTATTCAACATTAGGATTTGCAAAATCTAAATTTGGGATAAATGCCTCTTTTAAAAGAACTGAAAACTTTGTGATGCGTAGTTCACCGAATGAAAGTTTGTTGCGCGGAATTTATAATTGGCAACCTATTATTGCTCAAATTCGTCCGCAAAGATTAATAGCACGTTATACACCACCATCACAAGATTTATCCGAAATGGGAGGTTCTGTAAGCACATACATTACACCAAATGACAATTTAAATCTAACGTTTTCCTACACGCATATTAATACTTTAAATAATGATCCTCTGTACAGAGAAGCTTTTGGCGAAGTGGAACTTAGAAGTATAAAGAATTTTATTTTTCATGTCGGTACACAATATTTAATTTATAATCAAGTATTGTATCAAAGTAAAGAAAAAGCCTTATATCCTACTATTCATGCGCTTACTCCTTTTGTTGAAGTAGTTTATAAATTCAATGAAAAGAAATCTCTACGTACTGAAATTCAGTATATGAATACGAAACAGGATTTTGGTTCTTGGGCTTTCGCTTTATTTGAATTTAATGTTGCTCCTAAATGGAGTTTAGCCATGTCAGATATGTATAATATTACACCAAATAAAGTACATGTAGAAAATGCACACCATTATCCAAATTTATTTGTGGCGTATACTAAAGGTCCAAATCGTTTCACAGCACAATATGTTAAACAAGTGGAAGGTATTAATTGTACTGGTGGTGTTTGTCGATATGAACCTGCATTTAGTGGATTTAAAATGGGCGTAACTTCTACCTTTTAATTCAAATTATAAATCATACATATGAAAAAGATATTATTTTATATTACACCTTTTGCGCTTTTACTTTTTGCATGCAAAGAACAAATTCCAGTGGGTTTAGATTTGAATGGAAATACCAACAGTATTGACACTACCTATTTGGCCACTCCTGAAACACCATTATTAAAAAAGGTTTGTATTGAAGAATCTACGGGTAATAAATGTACCAACTGTCCTAATGCTACTTTACAATTAGAGGACATGATAAGTAACCATCCTAATCGTATAATAACTATGGCAATTCACCATGGGTTAGAAGAGGATATTCCTTTGCAAGGATATTTTAGTTTAGAAAATCAAGATGCAATTGATTTGATCGATTTTATAGGACAACCTGCTGGTCAACCAGCCGCTACATTTGATAGAACAGTGGTTGGTGGAGCTGCAATGATTTTAAGAGGGGATGGTGGTGCATGGAATGCAGCATTAACCACACAACTTGCTAAGGTTTCACCAATTAATATTCATTTGACTTCAAGTTATGATGCTGGTCAAGATAAAGTAAATACCATTGTGAAAATAGCCTGTACAGACACTACTTCTTCCAATTTAATGCTTTCCCTTTTTGTGATAGAAAATGGATTGATTGGGGCTCAATTAGATAATGGGGTAAAAGTACCAGATTATGTATTTAATCATGTATTGCGCAAAGCAATTACGCCTGTTATTGGTATGCCTTTACTAAATACTATTGTATTGAAGGAAAAGGGGCGTGTAATACAAAAGTTAATTTCTTTTACACCTGATGCAATTTGGAATAAGGATAAATGTCAAATTGTAGCAATTGTACATCGTAATGACAATGGTGGAGCAATAAAAGAAGTTCTTCAAGTTGAAGAAGTAAATATGAAATAATTTGTAGTACTATCCTTTTCTAAGTTACCAATCTTTTTGGCTAGCAGTTTTTATTTTTATAAATTTGGTTTTCCTCAAACAATTTATTTATGCCAAAAAAATTTATTGCTAGTATTGTTGTTTTTTGCTCACTTTTTCTTTTTTCTTGTCATGATGATGATAATGAGGTTTCAACTGCACTACAACCAGTTGAAAATAAAGTTGTTGTAGCTACTGCTCCTGATTTTAATGCAGATAATGCTTATGAATTAATTAAACAACAGGTTGCTTTCGGTCCTAGAGTTCCTGGTTCAGTAGCACATAAAAAATGTGCAGAATGGATAGTAAAGGAAATTAAGAAATATGTTGATACGGTTTATGAACAAAATACAACAGTAACTCAACCAATTTCTAATGTAAAATACCCTTGTAATAATATAATTGGTAGTATTAATCCAACACTAAGTAAACGCATTTTATTATTATGCCATTGGGATAGCCGTCCTTGGGCTGATGAAGATGTAGTGAATAAAGATAAACCAATTGATGCAGCTGATGATGCTGGAAGTGGCGTTGCTATTCTGCTTGAAATTGCAGCAAAATTGAAAAGTACTAAACCCAATATTGGTGTAGATTTTTTATTTGTTGATGTAGAAGATGTTGGTAAAAGTGAATTGGAAAACCCTTCTAATGATATTACTACTTTTTGTTTAGGTACTACTTATTGGGCTTTACATCCTCATGTACCGAATTATACAGCAGATTTTGCTATTTGCTTAGATATGGTAGGTGCTAAAGGTGCTCAATTTCCTTTAGAAGGGTATTCAGCAAACAATGCTGGTGATTATCAAAAGCGTATCTGGGATATTGCTAATCGTATTGGTTATTCGTCTTATTTTAGTTATTTAGCTGGTGGAATGATTACTGATGATCATGTTGAGGTCATGCGGAACATACATATCCCAACTGTTGATATTATTAATTTGCAACCAAGTGGTGGTTTTGGAAAACATTGGCATACCCATCAAGATAATATGGCTATTATTGATAAAGCTACTCTAAAGGCAGTAGGTCAAACTGTGATGCAAGTGATATTTGAGAACTAATTTAGGATTGTAAATGAAAGTTTGAACTATTCTGACTTCATCTTTTTCAGCATATTAGTTGTCAGATAGATTAGTATGACTGCTATGATGGCTAATCCAATCCAAACAAATAGTACACTATTATCATTGTTATATTCGTTGCTTATTTTCACTTCTTTTGCCAACACAGGGCCTATTGTAACAGTATTAACGTCGGTTGGTATTTTATTTTGAAAATAAGGTAAATCATAAGTTGGCGATTCTAATAAACTATCACCAAAATATAGAAAATAGGACTTGTCTTTGTCTAAAGAAGCTGTAAGGGTTGTTGTTAATTGATAAGCAGACATGCTATCAATTTGAAGTGGTTCATTGTCTTGATTATTAACTTCTATTGTAAAACTATCCGTTTTAGTATTTCCAAGGATATTTTCTGTTTCAATAATGGTTTTAACTTCGGAATTAAATTCAAAATCTGTTGAAGGAAGGCTCTCTGGGCTTCTTTTATATAATTTTGAAGATGAATGTAAAGGCTTAATGGTATAATCTTCTTTTGTTGTTTCGTTTTCTGTATTATTTGTTATTTTACCAACGCGTTTATACATATTTGGTGAAGAAATATAAAATCTCAATTGATCTATCCTATTGGCTGGTGTACAGATACAAGTTATGTACGTTTTTTTATTAAAAGTTTTGATTTTATAGCTAAGGCCTGATATACTTTGAAAAGAAGGTATTTGGATTGTGTTTGTATAATAACCGGCACTTAGTATGTTAAGTGGATTTTTATTCTTATTTCTAATATCAATTTTATAATACATGTAATCACAACTCGGAAATGTTATTTCCTTCTGAATATTACTTGTATTTTCATTGTTATAAGAGTTAAAGTAGAAACTGTCTCTAATTACGTACCATTTTTGCTTGTTATTACTACCACTCATTTGCAGAATACGATTGGCATCTGCATTTTTCATTTCTAAAATAAATCTATCTATTTTATCTTTATTCGGATTTTCAATGATTATCGTTTGCCATTCATAATTGTTTTTATTTTCTAAAATGCTATATTGGATAAAATTGCTTTTGGAACTATAAGATGATTCTTTTGTAAGTAAATAGGGTATTTCTTTTCCAGCATTATCAATTATTCGTAGGTCTTCTAAATGATTGCAACTATGAGCACTTAATTCACTACTTAATACAACTTTATAAAAAGTATTTTTAGTAATGGCATTTATTTTAGATTTATAGGTAAAGTTTTGGGTGTAACCAACTTGACCATAAAAAATGCATAATAATAGGAGAGTTCGTATTATATAGTTTGGTTTAGTTTTCATTTAAAGAGGGATTAGTATCATCTATAAATAAGCCTTTAATTTTTTGATATAGAAACGAAACAGTTAATAAGATAATACCAAGGAGTATAAACGCTACAATTTTTGCTCCTTGACCCATGGTTGATATATCGTATAAAAAGAGTTTAAGGATGGTAATCGAGAAGACAGTTAAAGCAATAATTCTTAACAGTTTAATTTTTTTGCGCATACCTAATAGCATGATTATCAATGAGAAAAGACTCCAACAGATAGGTAAAGCTACTTTAATTGCTTTAATTCTGTAAGCATCAATGGAGAATCCTGTAGCAAAGGATGCACTTACCCAAATATGAATTATTTCAGAGCTTAAAATAGATAAAATAGTAGCACTTATAAACCAACAACTTGTTTTATACCACTGATTATTTTGTTCATAATTCTTTCTAATAAATTGAATGATTAAGTAACAATTGAATAAGGCAAGTACTGGGATTAAATAATGCCAACCATAATAAAAGCTACAGTTATGTGCGATTAGATGAAAATTGCGTAGAGCGATTATTTGTGCATTTGCAATTAAATACAATAATAAAGAAAGGGCAGCTAGACCAGAAATTATCTGTTGATTTAATAAATTCTTGTTACGTAATGTATAATAATAGAGTACAGCAACAAATAGATAATGATAAACCCATAGCATAATATGCATATATTCGCTCAATCTTGTAAAATTGTAAGTTTGATACTGTAATTCCAATATGCCCACGATATAAAGCATTAATAAAAATAATATATGTAAGATGCTCACGTATTTCTTTTTATTAAGATAATTCCAAAATATTCTTTCATTTGGGTCTTTTTGGATGAATAGGATCTTCGTATATAATGCAGATAATACAACAAGTCCAGTAATGAATATCTTGTTGAATATTATATTTAATTTATTTACATGTATTGTATAATAGGATTGTTGCCAATCTAACCCTAGGCTTATGATTGTTAAAATCAAAATAGCGATACTTCCATTTTTGAAGAGTTCGATATTAGATTGAACACCCAACCAGTATAATAGTGCCATTTCACAAGCCCAAAATAAAGTGATATAATTGCCATGTAATTGAAGGGGACCAGTTAGGCTTACAAACGTAAGAACCAAGCCTATCAAGAGATAGATCAAATTTTTGTCTACATTTTTTTGTTTATAGAATCGGAAAGCAAAAATGAAATTGAATATTGCTAACCCAATACAAAACAAGCCTTCATAGGCTCCATTTTGTATCGTATGTAAACAATACAATCCTATACCCATATATAAAAAGGTTGTACTTAATAGTAAGGATATTTCTAATACAGCGAACTTTATTTGATTCTTTAGGTTATAAACTAGGTTCATTCCAAAGAAAACTAGATAAAATAAAGTGGCAAAGATAAAACCACCTATATTATGTCCTTTTGTAATATCATAGCTTTTTGCCATCCACCCGCCAAAAATTAATATTGTAGCAGCATAGCTTAAAATATTGATGATATTCCATTTCTTGAAGGATGCTAATACGAACATACCTACATTTAAAATGAGCATATAGGTAAATAGGATTTGATAATTACCTGAACCATTACTTACAAAGAAAGGAGTGCTAAATCCGCCCACTAAAGCGATAATTGCCAATTCTTTTTTATTATAAATGATGGATAATGTAACAGCTAAAATTGTTACTATTACCATGATAGAAAAAGCGGCAGTTTGTGAAAACAGATGATAGGCTTGATAAGCTTCGTAAATGGTGAAATACAATACTGCCACACCACCACCAGCTAGAATAGAACTAAATGCCCTGTAGTTTTTACTTAAACGATGAGCTACAGCAATTAGAATAGTTCCTGCAAATAATCCAATCAAAACTTTACCACCATTAGTTATTAAATTACGATCAATAGCCCATTTAACCGTAAAGAAGATGCCTAATACCAATATGGCTATACCTACAATACTTATCAGTTTTTCGGCTATAAACTGCTCTAAATTGGTTTTAGAACTAGATTTGATAATACGAGGAGGAGGGGTATGAATAGGTTGGTTTATTGTCTGTGGAATAGTCTCCCTTTCATTGTTATCTTCAATTGGTTTAATTGTTTCTTGTGTTGGAATTACTACTGGAATTACTTTCTCAATAATTGGCGGTTCTGGTTCTTGTTTCTTCTCAAATATGGGTTCTATACGAATGGAAGGTATTTTTTCTTGCTTGTTTACCTGAGGCTCTACTTTTTGTAAGGTTTCATTCAGTAGTCTAAGTTGATTTTTAATAAAGTTTAATTCTTGTCTTAAATCACCAACTTTGTTGTTTGTATTGATGGCTAAAAAAATCGGAATTATTAAAATCCCTAAAAGAATAATAACCAATAAAACGATAGCACCTTCCATTATATAAATTTATCTCCAAATGTAAGTAATTCGGTGTAAAGTAGTCGTTAATTCCCTATTCAATAGGTTAGAAGGATCCAGAAATTATTACCTGCCAATATGAACCATCAATATTTGAATATCTGTTGGATTTACACCGCTAATTCTGCTAGCTTGACCTAGGGTTCGAGGTTTGATTTTAATAAACTTTTGTTTACCTTCTGTAGATAATGATTTAACTGTACTATAATCAAACGTAGATGGAATAATTAATTCTTCCAAAGAGCTAGCCTTCATCACTAATTCCTTTTCTTTTTCTATATAAGCATCGTACTTTAATTGTATTTCAACTTGTTCGATTGTTTCACGTGGAACACCCCTTAATAATTCTTCCAGTTCTTTGGAATACGTACTTAGTTTTAGTAGGGTTACGTTTGGACGAAGCAGTATTTTAATGGAATTTACCTTTTCCATAATGATTGCAGTGCCTATTTCATTGAAGTATTCATCCAATTGTCCTAAATCAAATGAAATAGTCTTCATTCCTTCTTTTATCCTATCTACATCGTTGGTTTTTTGTTTCAAATTAAACATCCGCTTCTCATCTGCTAATCCCAAATGATAACTACGTTCAGTTAGTCGTATATCTGCGTTATCCTGTCTAAGCAAGGTTCTATATTCGGCACGAGAAGTAAACATGCGATAAGGTTCATCCGTTCCTTTATTAATCAAATCGTCAATTAGTACCCCAATATAGGCCTCACTTCTACTTAATGTGAATTCAGGTTTATCGTGTACTGCTTGATGTGCATTTATACCAGCCATTAATCCTTGGCAAGCAGCCTCTTCATATCCTGTAGTACCATTTATTTGACCGGCAAAGAAAAGGTTTTTAATAAGTTTCGTTTCTAATGTATATTTCAATTGTGTAGGTGGGAAATAATCATACTCGATTGCATATCCAGGGCGAAACATCTTACAGTTTTCTAAACCAGGTATTAAACGCAGTGCTTTGTATTGTATATCTTCAGGAAGTGAGGTAGAAAATCCATTCAAATAAATCTCCACTGTATTCCATCCTTCTGGTTCTACAAATAGTTGATGCCTATCTCTATCGGCAAAGCGACCTATTTTGTCTTCAATACTTGGGCAGTAGCGTGGACCTGTACCTTGTATCCTACCTTGAAACATAGGCGATTTGTCGAATCCGGTGCGCAATAAGGCGTGAACTGCCTCGTTGGTATAGGTTACCCAGCAGCATCGTTGATTAAGGGGTTTTTCGGTATCTAAATAAGAAAAGCCTACTATATCCTCATCGCCACCTTGTTCTTCCATTTTACTATAATCCAAACTGCGACCATCTAATCGTGGTGGAGTACCTGTTTTAAGTCTAGCGGTTTCAAATCCAAGTTCTACTAACTGTTCCGTAATGCCAGTTGCTTTGTTCTCACCTATTCTGCCACCACCAAAGTTTTTTTCGCCTATATGTATTACGCCATTTAGAAAGGTACCATTGGTAAGTACTACCGACTTCCCTCTTATTTCTATACCTAAGCTAGTGCGTACACCTTCTATTGTTTCACGTGAAACAATCAAACTATTTACAGAATCTTGCCAGATATCAAGGTTGGGAGTTGCTTCTAGCATTTCGCGCCAAGTGCTTGCAAACAACATACGGTCGTTTTGGGTACGTGGACTCCACATAGCGGGTCCTTTAGATTTATTAAGCATTCGGAACTGTATCATCGACTTGTCAGATACTATGCCCGAATAGCCACCTAATGCATCTATTTCGCGAACTATTTGCCCTTTGGCAATACCGCCCATAGCAGGATTGCAACTCATTTGAGCAATCGTTTGCATATTCATGGTTATTAATAAAGTTTTGGAGCCTAAGTTAGCTGCTGCCGCTGCTGCTTCGCAACCTGCATGGCCAGCGCCTACTACTATTACATCGTATAAAGGGAACATAGGGGCAAAGATAACGGGATATTTGCATGGATAATGCAAACCAAAGGAAGTATTTTAAATTGAATTGCAAAGTGCATAATGACCCTTCAATTCAATTTAAATAATCAGTATTTGAGAAATGTATTGTGGGGGTTAATTACCTGAAGGTAATTGTTATTCGCCAAAAAACTGTTTCAAATAATCGGCTTTTTCAGTGAAGCCAGGTACATTGGTACTGCTTTTATATTGGGTAAAGCGGTAATCGGTAAGTGAATCTTGATAATTGTCGTAATCATGTACAATTTTAAAATCTTCTAACATTCGCATAATGGTGTTGATACGATCTAAACGGGCATCTGCAAATTTGCGGTCGGTATTATCTGCTGCAAACTCTACCCAATCTACATCGGTGGTTCTGAGGGTGGGCTGGGTAATGCTCCAATCCTGTACTGCATTTACTAGCAGTTTGTTTTTTTCGTCAATGCTGACCTATTTTACATGGTCTTCGTTGGTGAGGTTTTGTGTAATGGCTAGTGCCACTGCATAAACCGCGTCCAAACCTGCGTCGAAGGCGGTAACCTGAGCTGGTGTAATGTGTTTTTTTCCTAAATTGTCGATTGCCATAATATATAAGTTTTAGTTTAAAATAAAATTAAAGAAGGTTTTTGAATTAGCAAATTTATTTTAGATGTTTTTTTGAAAATTAATGATAAACTGGATGGTAATGTGTTATAAAACCTGAATAGTTAATAAACTAAGATTACAACAGGGTTAGGTTAGCCAAGAATAGAAATCAAAAATCTTCAAATCGAGCTTTCCCTGAATAAGTATTAGCGATTTTGCAAAAAATTAGAACAAGATCTTTCCTAAGAAACTTCTTTAGCGGAAACAATGGTATTTCTTGACATTTCAATTTGATGAGAATTAAGTGTACCAAATAAATGATGAAAGTCTTGTGATTCAGTTAACTCAAATACCAGATTTTTTATTTTAGAACTAAACTCACTATTTTCTTCTTCGATTTTAAGAAGCATTAATATTCTATGATTATTTGGATCATAATCATAATCCAATATTGCACCTGAATAGTTTTTTTTTCCAGAACCCCATGGTAACATGAAAAAATATTAGCACTTATATCAATGGAATGGATTAGGGTTAGGACTTCTTCAATTGAACTTTTGTATGTAAATTTTACATTCCAGTATCCATTCAAATAGTATGAGGCACGTCGCTTTTGCAATTGATTCATTTCATTTGAGAGTTGTTGAATTTGGGCTTCTTTGTACCTTAAATTTTGATTGAGAATATTATTTTGCTCGATTTGGGTACTTTCTCCCTTAATGACCAACTCTAATTCCGATATCTTCGTTCTATAGTTTTCGCGTAATACTAAATATTTATCAATACTTATACTACCGCCTTTTGCCCCTTTCAATTCGTATTCTATTCTATGTCTTGAGAACCACCCTTGTAAGAAGCTGATACCAATGCGAAAAAAAGGGAAAACTAAAACATAAAATAACGCTCCAAGCGAAGGATATAAAACTGAATTGTTGTTATTTGATAACTTGTTTATTTTACTAATGAATTCTTCAAAGTTTAATGTGGATCTAGAATCAGTAAAAAAATGCAAAGCCAACATTGTAATTTGCCAATTGAAAAATAACCAAGAAATAATAAACGAGCCAATCAAAGGATTTCTGAATCTTTCCTGCAAGTCTGATAGAAATGATTTTAAGTATTCCATATTTTTTCTTAATTAGTCTTATTTTAATTGTGGGTACAAATTACTAAGTGTTGATATGACGTTATGCTGACCACTATTAGTGATATAAGGGTTATAAATTTTAACTTCTATTCGACATTTTGTTTATGGTGTAACATAGATAGAAGTCTCGATTAATGAATAATTACAATTGCTTGTTGTTACAATACATCCAAGATAGTCACAATAACAATAATAATAGCTATCCTGTTGAAGACCAAATCACCAAATGGAGTTTTTATCTTTATAATGTACTACTAGCTTACAAGAATATATATTTCTGCTGATCTATCTATCTCATAGTGCCACTTGGCAAAAGAGTGGACATAGTTATTAATTTGCTGTATTCATTTACATAAATTACCTATATTTATACACTTAATGTTGTATTACTGACATTATTTTATGTAAAAATATACATTGTATTATGTAAAATTATACTACATTTACCTAAAAATATAAGATATGGCAATAGAAAATATGGGTCGTAAGCATATTACACCTGCTCTTATAGCATCTATAGATGGGGCATTGAATACACTGGAAACTTCGCTATTGGCAATAACCAACAATTTTAGCAATGAGGATAGAAAAAAATTTGGATCTATAGCCGAAAAAAATAAACAGCTTGCTAATGCCATACAGGATTGGAACAGTACCCAACCTGAGCTTAGAAGTCCCGATGTAGATTGGGCAGAGTATGAGGCAGACTTTGCCGATAGAAAATTTGCGGATACGCGCATGCACCGCTTTGAAACATTGCTACGTATGCTATCGGATTTTAAAATAGCCCACGATTACGACAATTACCACGATGCTATTATTGATTACCGTCATGCGCAATACAAATGCCTAACGCATACACCTGGCTATGCAGAGAAAGTGGATTATTTAAAACAGTTTTTCCCAGCTGCAGGCAAGTCAAAAAAGAAGTTGAGTGATGTGGCGGTTGATGCAGAGCATCCGTAAAGAGGATTTGATGATTTTCGAGGATATTCATATTTAACCCTTTTCACATTCAACTCTTTCAGGGTTGGCAAGCATTTTATCATTTTGATTTTTCTATTCATATTAAACCCTTTCAGGGTTGGAATACGTATAATATTTCATTTTTCTATTCATATTTAATCCCGAAGGGATTGTACAACTGTGTATGAGATTATAATATTCTATAATCATGTCATCCCTACGGAATTGTGGAACCTTATATGGTATATTGTATTCTATAATCATGTCATCCCTACGGGATTCTAAAACCGTAAATGGGATATTGTATTCTATAATTATGTCATCCCTACGGGATTGTGGAATTGTAAATGGGATTACCATTTTCTATAATCATGCAAACACTGCGGGATTGTAGAACCTTATATGGTATATTGTATTCTATAATTATGTCATCACTAGGGCATTGCAGTACCCTAAATGGGATTTTGGTTTTCTATTCTTATTTAAACCTATCAGGGTTGGAATGTATTTATCTATATATATGCCATTCTTTATTATTACTATTTAATCATTTCGGGATTGCACAACACAATAATTATTAAAATATGGTAATAATAAAGCATTAAAAAATGGAGAATCTTTAGGTGCAGATGTAGGGCGGCAACGATAAATTGGAAAACCAATATTATAGTGCATTGAGCGTAAATTTTTATAGTCAGCAGGTGTGTTAAGCCCCAATAATCCGCACAATAAATTTAGTTTTATCACTTAAAATTAACATTTCTGAATATTTTTTAGACTTAATAAAAAATTAATATTGGCGCGAAACCATCACGAACTTGAACCCGCAAACCTATATAAGTGCTTTAAACAGAGGGTTTGGTGGAAATTGTTCTATTCCAATATTTACTATTCTTATTCAAAACATTGGAAAAATTTATATTATTGAAAAGATTATATTATAATATTTAACAAACGATTTGCACATCTTAAATATTTCATTACCTTTATCACCTATTTTAAATTAAGGACGAAAAAAGGCTTTTTTTTAATGATTTTTTTCCTCTGAAATGCAGAATAAATACACATTAAACCTAAAACAATAAATATGAAAAGACAAATTGTACAATCTACTAAATTCGTTGTTGCATTGATGATTTTGCTATCGCTTAGTTTGCAAGGTTATTCTCAATCGCAAATTAATGTTATCATGAAGAATGTGGCAAATCCGAATCCAAACAAAGTTACGTTTGAGATTTGGTTAGAAAATGCTTCAAGTGGTGCAAATGCGTCAGATGTTTTGTCATTGCAAAGTTTGCAATTCAGTTTTGGGTTTAATGCTGCGGTAGCTGGCACCGGAACAATAACGCCATCTCTAGAACTAGGGAATTCGGCATGGCCAATTACTGGTCAACAAACTCCAAACATTGGTGCTACAAATATATTTAACGTTCCTGCAAATGGGACAGGTTTGAATTATTTCAGATTGGCAGCTGCAACAGCAAGTGCACCATCAACGGTAATTCCAACAACAGCAAGTGGTGGTATTCGTTATGCGACTTTTGCATTTACGAATTCAGTTCCCTTTGCTACCGGTGTCCCTTTTAATTTTTTATTTAATACAACGCTTACAACAAACGGTCGCGTTAAAACGCAAGTAAATGCCTATTTAGGTTCATTAACTTTAGGCGCTGGTTGGGGTAATCCTGCGATTACAACAACAGCTGCAGGATATCCAACTTCTCGTTTAGTAGTTGTGAGTGCTCCTGCTTTTCAAATTGCAGCAACTAATAACTGCGCAACAACAGCAACAGCAAGTAATATAGTAGACCCATTATGTCCAAATGGAACAGGATCAGCTACTATCACATTAGGAAACCCAGCGCCAACTGCAACTTCTGGTACTTATACTATAAATGGCGGTGCTTCTCAAAACTGGACAAGTAATCCATTTACAGTAAGTGGATTGCCAATTGGTACAAATACAATTTCTGTGTCTGCTGCTGGATGTACAACTCCAGCTTCAGGTACCATTACAATTACTGGTTCAACTACACCTTTGACTTCAACAAGTAATGAAACAGCATGTGATACTTATACTTGGTCTTGTAATGGAACAACGTATACAACTTCTGGTTCTTATACTTGTACATCGGTAAATGGTTCGGGTTGTACCGTAACGTCAACATTAAATTTGGTAATCAATAATAGTACTAACTCAAGTTCATCTGCAGTAGCATGTGATTCTTATACATGGTCTTGCAATGGAACAACGTATACTGCATCTGGTGCTTACACTTGTACATCAATGAATGCTTCAGGTTGCACAAATACAGCTACATTAAATTTGACAATCAATAATAGCACGTCATCAATTTCTGCAGCCACTGCATGTGATACCTATACATGGTCGTGTAACGGAACAACTTATACATCATCCGGTGCTTACACATGTACTTCATTGAATGCATCAGGTTGTGTAAATTCAGCTACATTGAATTTGACAATTAATAACAACACGACTTCAAGTACATCAGCTTCTGCATGTGATACTTATACTTGGTCTTGTAATGGTACAACATATACCACGTCAGGTGCTTATATATGTACTTCATTGAATGCTTCTGGTTGCACAAATACTGCTACTTTAGAATTATCTATTGGGGGTAGTTCAACATCAAGTACAACTGCCACAGCATGTGATAGTTATACTTGGTCATGTAATGGTATAACATATACAGCATCAGGTTCTTATACTTGTACTTCAATGAATGCTGCAGGCTGTTTACACACAGAAACATTGGATTTGATTATAAATAACGGAATAACTTCAAGTTCATCAGCATCAGCTTGCGATACTTATACTTGGTCATGTAATGGAACAACTTATTCAGCATCTGGTGTATATACTTGCACATCTTTGAATGGTTATGGTTGTACCAATACTGCAACTTTGAATCTAATAGTAAATAGCAATACGACTTCAAGTGTATCTGCATCTTCTTGTGATAGTTATACTTGGTCTTGTAATGGTAATACCTATACAGCATCTGGCACATATACTTGCACTTCTATGAATACAGATGGTTGCACCAATACAGCAACTTTGGAATTATCAATTGGTGGTAGTTCAACTTCAAGTTCAAGTGCCACTGCATGTGATAGTTATACTTGGTCATGCAATGGAACAACTTATACAGCATCAGGTTCATACACTTGTGTGACGAATAACCCTACTACCGGTTGTTCAAATACCTTACAATTGAACTTGACAATCAATAATAGCACAGCATCAAGTTCATCTGCAACAGCATGTGATACTTATACATGGTCATGCAATGGCACAGCTTACACTGCATCAGGAACATTTACATGTACCTCAATGAACACAGCAGGTTGTGTAAATACAGCTACTTTGAACTTGACAATCAACAATAGTACGTCATCAATTTCTGCAGCAACAGCATGTGATAATTATACATGGTCATGTAATGGAACAGCTTACACAGCATCAGGAACATATACTTGTACCTCAATGAACGCAGCTGGTTGTGTAAATACGGCTACTTTGAACTTGACAATTAATAATAGTACAATATCCAGTTCATCTGCTACAGTATGTGATACTTATACATGGTCATGCAATGGAGCAACTTACACAGCTTCTGGTGCTTATACTTGCACTTCATTGAATACTTCAGGTTGTGTAAACACAGCAACTTTAAATTTGACAATTAATAATAGTACAACATCCAGTTCATCAGCTACAGCATGCGATACTTATACATGGTCTTGTAATGGAACAGCTTACACATCAAGTGGTACTTATTCTTGTACATCAATGAATGCGGCAGGTTGTGTAAATACAGCTACATTGAATTTGACAATTAATAACAATACAACATCCAGTTCAACAGAAACAGCATGTAGTTCTTACACATGGTCTTGCAATGGAAATACATATACAGCCTCTGGTTCTTATACATGTACTTCATTGAATGCAGCGGGTTGTGTAAATACAGCAACCTTAAGTTTGACAATAAACAATACATCATCAAGTTCATCCGCTACTGCTACTAATACGTATACATGGACATGTAATGGCGTAACTTATACAGCATCTGGTCTTTATACCTGCACCTCATTGAATTCTAATGGTTGTGTACATACAGAAACATTGAACTTAACAGTAAATGTGGCATCAGCTTCCATAGTAAATGTAATCATGAAGAACGTAACAAGTCCTAATCCAAATAAAGTTACGTTTGAGGTATGGTTAGAGAATGCTTCTACCGGCTTAAA
>CANJRV010000044.1 GCA_947476825.1 Bacteroidota bacterium
AATTCTCCTGTGGTCGTATTAATGTCAATCATGGCATTGCTGCACAAAGATGGTGCCGGCCCAGCTGGTAACACAGTACCTAAACCTGGTTGAGTTTTCGTGATAGCCTTTAATGCAAATCCACCACCATTACCTGGGTTTTCTTTAATTGCTTGTGCTGGAAAGGTCGCGCCAAAATTTAAAAGAAGACCATAGTATTTTAATAATGAATCTGTACAATTCCAGCCATTAGGGATGGTCAATGTACCTAGCACATTATGCCAAGATTCAAAATCGTATACTACTTGAGCCTTTGAAAATAAACTGCAACAAGTGATTGCGGTGAGTAGGAAAAGTTTTTTCATGTGTTGTTATTTATTAATATTATTTGTCACAGAGAATTCGGCAACCTTTGCTTCGTTTAGATTAAAGTGAAGGGATGCCTTATTTTGTGATTGGATTTAGTTTAATTTTTTTAAGCATTCTTGAATAGCAGTAAAATTAGGTAAATCGCCTGCGCTTTCTAGTATTTCTATGTGTTGTAAATTACCTTCTTTATCTACTACAAATACAGATCTTTTGGAAACACCATGCATGTCAAATACAAATGTTTCAATTAAGCAATCGTAAGCGCTTGCCGTTGTTTTATTGAAATCTGAAAGTAAAGTAAATTCTAAATTATTTTCTGCTTTGAATTTATTCAATACAAAAAGAGAATCTATAGATATCCCAATAATTTCTGCATCCAAAGAATTATAGATAGACATATTGTCACGCATATTGCACATTTCGCTTGTGCATACGCCAGAGAAGGCGAGCGGGAAAAACAATAGAACTACATTCTTCCCTTTAAAGTCAGCAAGGGATACTTTATTTTTTTCTGTATTAAATAGTGTAAAATCTGGTGCTTTTTGTCCAATTTGTAGGCTCATGTTAAATTATTTTTTTTCAAATGTAATGTAAGTATTATTATTCCCAAAATATTCAGAATCATCGTTTAGAAATAGGCTTTTGAAAAAAGAAATGTTTATTATTGTAAATTACTAAAATCTCATACCATTGACTGAACAAATCATCAATTTAGAAACTGTAAATCCTATCGAATTTTTTGGCGTCAACAATAATAAATTTGATATTCTAAAAAAGAAATTCCCATTACTTAAAATACTATCTCGCGGTTCTCTCATCAAGCTTACAGGCAAAGCGGAAGATGTGATGATGGCAAACGAAAAGATAGGGCTTATCATTCAATATCTGGAAAGGAATGGGCATTTATCTGAGAATTATTTTTCCAAAATACTGGGTGATGATGATGGTATTATTGATGAGAAAATTGTAGAAGATCCAAATAATGATATTATTGTTTTTGGTCAGAATGGAAAGATTATCAAGGCCAAAACAAGAAACCAGAAGTTGTTGGTTTCTGCTGCGGATAAAAATGATATTATATTTGCGGTTGGTCCAGCTGGTACTGGCAAAACCTATACAGCAGTGGCTTTGGCAGTTAGAGCTTTGAAAAATAAGTCTGTCAAAAAAATAATTTTAACTCGACCTGCTGTAGAAGCTGGCGAAAGTTTAGGCTTTCTACCTGGCGATTTGAAAGAAAAAATAGATCCGTATTTACGTCCATTGTATGATGCGTTGGATGATATGATTCCGCCGGATAAATTGAATTATTATATGACCAATCGTGTCATTGAAATTGCGCCATTGGCGTATATGCGAGGACGGACTTTAGATAATTCTTTTATTATTTTGGATGAAGCACAGAATACGACCGAATTGCAAATCAAAATGTTTTTGACGCGTATTGGACCTTCTGCGAAAGCAATCATCACAGGGGATATGACACAAATAGATTTGCCAAAAAACCAAACAAGTGGATTAGGCAAAGCAATACATATACTCCGTCATATTTCAGGTATATCTCATATCGAATTGGATGGGGAAGATGTGGTAAGGCATCGTTTGGTGAAAGAAATCATTAAGGCTTATCATAAAGCAAGTGAAGAAACTGACAAAAAGAAAGAGGTACATCATGAGGAGAAAAAAAAGTAGTTGTATTTTTTTTCTAATTGGGTTGCTTTTGTTTTCTTGTCGCGAAAAAGAAAAAAAAGTAGTAGTTGCACCGAGAATAACGTTACAATCGACTTTGCCGAAAATGGAGCAGTCGAAAGTCTTATTGAGTGATGGTTGTATTGTGTTGAGAACAGGTAACGATGTTATCAGTAGTATGTTTGCGCAATTGAATCGAACCGATAAAACCTTTTCGCATTGTGGAATAGCATTTGAGGAAGATAAAAAATGGTATGTGTTTCATTCTATTGGTGGGGAAGATAATCCGAATGCCAAATTGAGAAAAGATACCTATGAAAAATTTGTAGGCTTTGAACACAATCTAGGGTTTGGCATTTGTAAGTATGCATTGACCGACACGCAAGTACAAAAATTACACAACATTGTGATGGGTTTTTACCAAAAGGAAATACCATTTGATATGCAATTTGATTTGCATTCTAACAACAGACTTTATTGTGCTGAGATGGTATATAAGGCTTACCAGCAAGCATTAGGCGTCGATACTTTTTTTTCGACGACAGTTATAAAAGACTTTAGATACGTTTCTACCGACAACTTGTTCGTGAATAAACATGCTCAATTACTTTGTCATGTCAATTATTGCGACTAGTTTCGCGACTTTACACATAAAGCAAAACAAACATGAAAAAAGTATTAGGTTCTATTTTTATGGTTGTGGCTATTGCCATGACTATAGCAAGCTGCGGTAACAAGAGCGATCCCAAAAAAGTTGCTGCTAGTTATTTGAACGCATTGAAAAAAATGGATTATGAAACAGCAAAAAAATTCGGCACACCAGAAACTGGAAAAATGTTAGATATGATGTCTAGCTTTTCAGGTATGATGCCAGATTCAATTAAAGACAAGGCGAAGGATGTGAAAGTTGAAATTAAAGGGGCGAAAGAGCAAGGCGATAAATGCGTTGTGAGTTTCACGAGTAGTGAAAAACCAGGTGCAGAAGAAAGCTTGAACTTGGTGAAAAAGGATGGCAAGTGGTTAGTAAATATGACCAAAGATGACATGGGCGGCGGAATGGGCGAAAGTGCACCAGCTGAAGAAGGCGGTACACCTGCACCGGACGAAGCTTCACCAGCTACAGAAAATGATTCTACTAAAGCAGCTGAGCCGAAATAGAAGAATAAATTAATTAAAAGAATAAATCCCCTGCTAGTCGGGGGATTTTTTATTGGTTAATATTTGTAGATGAAGAGTGTCTGTTAGGCAATAGAATTTAATCCAAAAGGGGTTAATTATCGTATCTGATTTTATAAAGTTACTCCTCAATATATGGTTTGACTATAGTTTGGATTTCTTCTATCAATTCGGTGTCCATGAATTTATATTCATCTGGAATGTCCAGTATAATAATTTGCTTTTGTTGACTATCTATTGGAAATTTATTCAGTAATCTTTCTTTGTGTTTCTTTTCCATGACAAAAATTATATCAGCCCAATGAATCATTTTTGCGCTTAGCTTGATTCTAGCAGATGGTTCAGTACCTGCCGATCTTGCTATTAATTCGGGATGATTCTTATAGATAGCTTCAGCTGTTGGACTACGCCATTGATTTCTACTACAAACAAATAAGAGGTTCATATATCTATGCTTTAAGCAATATGGGGTTACTTTTTTTAAAGGTTAAAGCGTTGATTTTATTGCACATTGTCTGCACTTGAAGAACTTTCAGAATTGTACTTGACTTATTGGTTTTTGTATAAAAATAAAAAAACTTTCAACTTTTCAGATAAGACTTAGAGGAAAATGACCAACTTTTATTACTTCAAATATTATCTACAGGGATTGAATAATATATTCATTCTCTTTCGCAATCATGTAAATATCTAAATTTTTTAATATGGATTTGTAGTAAATTATTGGGGTTTGTTTGTGACCAAATTCGATGTCAGAAAATGCTGAGTTTGCATAATATTGTTGTGCGATTAAATCATCATAAGTTTGGATATTCTTTGGTAAGGCTTTGTTGGTAAGGGTTGTGGATTGTAATGCTTTTCGGCAGTCAGGGTAATAAGCCCAAAACAATTCTATTGTATCCTTCGTGTTTTTCTGGATTGCCAATGGGCAAATGCCGATAGCTCTATGGTTTAGCATTTTATTTTCAGAATCTATGATATGGTCTTCTTTGAATTTGTATCCAATTATTTCTTGGTTCGAAATGGTAGGAAATTGTTTTATGGTTAATGGTTCCACAAATCTACAATCGGTGTATAGCACCATTTTACCTTGAATGAAATTTTCTTTTAATGCACTAAATATACCTTGTTCTTGAAAAAATAATGGATTGTTTTCGGTGAAGATGGTTCTGTACAATCGTTCCTTAAACCAGACATTTTTTTCTTGAATCATATCCCATACACCATTTTTATTAAACATTAATACTTCTTCATTGCCAAATTTGTCGACATGTTTAAATTGATAATTATTGGTATAAGTTCTATACTCTACTGCTTCGCCAGCCTCGTTATAAAATGTCCAATGCCCAACACGATTGTTTTGTGAAAAATTTCCATCCGCTTGCTTTTTTCCATTTTCATAATAAGAAACAAAATGCCCAGTCAGCATGCCATCATTGATTTCATACTCATTTGTAATTTGATCTCTTTGCATTTTGTGATGGCTAGCCAATGCTACATTGGATAGCCCTAAACATAATACGACGATGGTAATCAATTTGTGGGTGTTCATTTTTATTAGTTTAAAGATTGAAGTTAATTCCAAATTCGGAGATTCCAAGTGTAAAATTCCAAAGTTAAAAATCCCAAATTCCAAAAGACAAGGCACTAATTTTTAAATTGCCAAATATTTAACTCAGGCTAAAATGAGCGAGGGGCGATGCCAATTTGTGAAGAAATTACGGTTCTTCCATTCTTTAATACTTTCGACTTTCTACTTTTTACTAACTACTAACTACTCACTTCTTCCTACTGAACTCAATTATCTCGTCCGTTATTTTTCTATCGTTACTGAGTCGAGGTACTTTATGTTGACCACCAAGTTTGCCTTTGCTTTTTAGCCATTCTGAGAAAGTACCTTTCGGTAAAAAGTGAACAATCGGCGTGCTTAAAGCGATACTTTTATATCGTTTAGCTTCATAATCAGAATTGATTTCTTGCAATGATTTATCCAGCTGTTCAATAAAAAAATCTTTGTTATCTGGTGCTTGATCAAATTCGATTAGCCATTCATGACATCCATTTGCATGATCAGAAAAGTAAACAGGCGCTACTGTATAATCATTGATGGTAGCGTTTGTTATTTTACAAGATTTTGCGATGGCATAATCCGCATTGTCTACTATTACTTCTTCGCCAAATGCATTGATGAAATGTTTGAGTCTGCCCGAAACCTTTACTCTATAAGGGTTTGTAGAAACAAATTGAATAGTGTCGCCAACAATATATCGCCATAAGCCTGAATTGGTACTTACAATTAATGCATAGTTTTTTCCAATCTCAACATCTTCTAATTGTAACGTTTCTGGAAAAGGTTTTCCTTGTTCTTCCAATGGCATGAATTCATAAAAAATGCCATGATTCAAAAATAGGAGTAAGCCATCTCGGCCGATGATATCTTGTGCAGCAAAAAATCCTTCTGAAGCATTATATGTTTCTAAATAATGCATTTGCTTAGAAGGAATTAATGTGTTGAACTGTGCTTCATAGGGTGAAAAGTTAACACCGCCATGCATGTATAATTCTAGGTTAGGCCAAACATCATGCACATTATTTTTGCCTGTTATTTCAAAAATCTTTTTGATTAATACGATTGTCCATGTAGGTACACCAGCAATCATTGTCACTTCTTCTTTGATGGTGCTTAATGCCATTTTTTCAATCTTCTCTTCCCATTCTGGCATGAGGGCAATAGAGACATCTGGTGTGCGTATGAGCTGTGTAAAATAGGATAAATTCTGAATCATCACAGCCGATAAATCGCCATAATAAGAATCCGTATTGAGTTGGTTTACTTGATGACTTCCGCCGAGTGTAAGACATTTGCCAGATAAAATTCCGGATTGTGGAAAGTTGTGGTAATATAATGCCAGAACGTCTTTCGCTGATTTGTAATGACACTCTTCTAGTGATTCATTACTTACAGGAATGAATTTACTTTTGTCGGAAGTTGTGCCACTTGATTTAGCAAACCAAGTGATTGGAGAATTCCAAAGCACATTTTGTGTGCCTTCCATCATCTTTTGAATGTATGGCTTTAAATCTTCGTACTCATGAACGGGTATATTGTTTTTGAACTCCTTGATATCATTAATATTTTGAAAGCTATAGCGTCTTCCAAACTCAGTGAATTGCCCATTATTGATTAATGAGTTAAAAACCATGACCTGTGTGCTTTCTGGGTTCAACAAAAAATTATCGATGGCACTCCATCTTAATTTCAATAAACCTTTTAATGCTGGATTTAATAACCTCATTGTATATTTTAAATAGAGATTTCGTTTTCCCTTTTTTGTGTGAATGCTAAGAGGTAAAAGTAATTTTTAAATTCCAAATTCCAAATTCCAAATACAAATTCCGAAAGTCAAATCCCAAATTCCAAAGGTGAAATTCGAAAATTTAAATTCGAAATTCCAAAGTTTGAATCAAACTTATCACTACTAGGTACTCACTACTCACTACTTTTACTTCCGACTTACCACTTTCTTTCTCAACTCAAAACTTTGTCCTAAATATAGTCTACGTACTTCTTCATCAGAAGCTAATTCTTCGGCGGTACCAGATTTTAAAATATTGCCATCATATAATAAGTAAGCACGGTCTGTAATGGACAGTGTTTCTTGTACGTTGTGGTCTGTGATGAGAATACCAATGTTTTTATATTTGAGTTGTTCGACTATAATTTGAATATCCTCAACGGCAATTGGATCAATGCCTGCAAAGGGTTCGTCCAATAAAATGAATTTTGGATTTACTGCCAATGCTCGTGCAATTTCTGTTCGTCGTCGTTCGCCACCGCTTAATACATCGCCCATGCTTTTGCGAATATGGTCTAAACGAAATTCAGAAAGCAAGGATTCTAGTTTGTCATTTTGTTCTTCTTTACTTAGTGCCGTCATTTCTAAAACGCCCTTAATATTTTGCTCTACAGTGAGCTTACGAAATATAGAAGGTTCTTGCGGTAAGTATCCTACACCCAATTGCGCACGTTTGTACATGGGCAGAAGTGTAATATTTTGATCATCCAAAAACACTTCACCTTCATCAGGTTTGATCAGACCAACAACCATATAGAAGGTAGTTGTTTTGCCTGCACCATTTGGTCCAAGTAGTCCAACAATTTCGCCTTGATTTACTTCTACGGATACATTTTTCACAACCGTTCGATTGCCATAGCGTTTAATAAGTTCAGTTGTTTTGATAGAAGAACGCATAGAGAATATTTATTGTAGAGATGATATAAATTAGTTGGATGATATGGAAGAAGTAACTCTCTTAAATTTATTTTTATTTCGGAATACGTTCTAAGCGAATACCTACGCTCAAGATTTCTGGTAATGCCTCCATCCGCATGATTTGTTGCAGTGCAATCGTGTAGGTGCCTGGTTTAGAGAAATGAACATGACTTCCATTATTTGTCATTGGCATTTGTTGTTCCCATATTTCATTCATTCCTCTGCCAAGCCATTTGCCATCTGTTTGTGCTAGTGGAATTTCAGTATTAGTCTCTGTAAAGATAGTGGCGCCAGGCATTTTGGTTTTTACCTTTAGCCAAATATTGGAATAAGGATAAGCATCTGTATGTCGAATATTAAAATAAATTAAATAATCAGCTACTGTATCTGTAATGTCGAAGGTAAAAGATGGGACATAATTTTGTTCCCAACGGTTGCGATTCATGTTGATATTTTTTTCAAATACATTTGAAGGTATACAAGCAACATAAAACACAAGAGGTAAAAGGGATAGTAAAAAATATTTTTTCATTGGTCTATACATTATAAAGCATTTAATAATTGTTCTTTGGCTTGTTCTAATTCATCTTTCATCATCACAACACGCTTTTGGATGTCTATATCATTGGCTTTTGAACCCATGGTATTTATTTCTCTTCCGATTTCTTGCAATAAAAAACCGAGTTTTTTGCCCTTAGTGGTATGGTCTTCCAACAATAGTTCGTTGAAATAATCACAGTGGTGTAAGAGTCTATTTTTTTCTTCAGTGATGTCAAATTTTTCTATGTAATAAATGATCTCTTGTTCCAATCTGTTTTTATCTACATGTGCCGATTGAATAAAATCATTTAAGGATTGATTTAATTTTTCACGAATCCGTTCGGTTCTATTTTTTTCAAAAGGATCTACTTCTATACAAAGGGATTTTATTTTTTCAATATTGCCGCTGATGTGTTTCGTTAACATGACGCCTTCTTGTGTACGATATTGATTTACAATTTGGCAAACTTCTTCCAATTTTTGCGCTATCAAAAGCCAATCTTCTTCTTTGAATGTTTCGTTAGATGAAGACACAATTTCAGGCATACTCATCAAGGTAGAGAGTATATCTTTTTTTTCTAAAGCCAATTCATCTGCAATTTGCGTGATGGCATTATGATAGTATTTAGCCAATTCAATATTTACACTTACCGCTTTTGAAGATCCATTTTGTTTTAGAAAAATAGTAACATCAATGCTACCTCGATTGAGTGATTGTTGTGTCTTATTTCTAACTTCTATTTCATACATTTTTAAGATGGATGGGAGCTTGGTATTGACTTCAAATTGCTTGCCGTTCAAGGTGCGAATTTCGATGCAACAAATATAGTTGGCAACATTAAATTCGGCTCTTCCAAATCCAGTCATTGATTGTAACATATTGCTTTTTTTTAATCGGCTAAAAGTAATTTATTATTATGGAATGCATTCAAAAAAAATGGTAGAAGATAACTGTTTGCATAATTTTTAGAAATAAAAAAAAGAAAAAATACGAATGCGAAAAAAAAAGAGAATGGATTTTATTTTTTATATTGAAGAATAAAATAATGATTGGCATGTCCTGAAACTCCTTATTCATCATGCTTACATAGGGCACAAAAAAAACCGAATGAAAAAGTCATTCGGATTTTTTGAATTTATGGGTTAGTAAGTTTGTAAACCTACACAAGTATAGATATATTTTTTTGTTGGTGCTAGTATTCTTTAAAAAAAGTTATTCACTAGTTGTTAATAGCAATTGGATATTTTTTTCGCTAAAACTTTTTTTATAATAAAATATTTGTGCGAAACATTTTTACAGCGATGGCAATTAATATGATACCAAAGAATTTTCGGATGACTAAAATACCTGATTGTCCAATGACTCTTTCTATCCAATTCAAACTTTTTAATGCTAAATAAATTACAATTAAATTGATGCAAATTGCAATCAAAATATTGGTTTGAAAATACAATGATTTAATGGACATGATAGTAGTTAATGTACCTGATCCTGCAATGATTGGAAATGCAATTGGAACTATACTTCCTGATTTTGCATTTGTATCTCCTTTGAAAAATTCTAAACCCAAAACCATTTCTAATCCTAAAATAAATAGGACAATAGATCCTGCAATTGCAAATGAACTAATGTCGAGCCCTAATAAATCCAGAAATTGTGCGCCAATAAATAAAAAGAGTAACATGAGTAAACCAGATACTAAAGTTGCTTGCCATGCACTGATAGTTCCCATTTTATTTTTGAATGAAATCAATACTGGAATAGAACCAAGAATATCAATGACTGCGAACAGTGCGAAAGTTGCCGTTAATATTTCTTTGAATGAAATCGAATTGCTCATGCAGCAAAGATAGATTATTCGAGACAGGATGTATATTTACGCCTTCAACAAAAAAATATATTTCATGAATTATAATTATTCTGTAGCGGAAAAATTTATGCGCTATGTACAAGTAGATACACAAAGTGATCCAATGTCAACCAGTTTTCCAAGTACGGAAAAACAAAAAGACTTGGCAAAAATATTGGCGCAAGAGTTGCGTGGTATGGGCGTTACGGAAGTTGAATTAGATGAGTATGGATATGTGTATGCTTCCTTGCCTTCTAACACTACTAAAGATGTTCCGGTCCTTTGTTTTTGTTCGCACATGGATACAGCGCCTGATTGTAGTGGCAAAGATGTGAAGCCAATTCTGCATAAAAATTACCAAGGCCAAGATATTATTTTGCCAGATGATGCATCGCAAATTATTACTACAAAGCAACATCCTTATTTGTCAGAAAGAATTGGGGATGATATTATTACTGCTTCTGGATTAACTTTATTGGGTGCAGATGATAAAGCGGGTGTCGCCATCATTATGGATTATGTACAATATGTTATACAAAATCCAGAATTAATTCATGGAAAAATAAGTATCCTTTTTACACCGGATGAAGAAGTTGGTCGTGGTGTTGAAAAAATTGATATGCAAAAAATTGGTGCCAACTATGGATATACTTTGGATGGCGGTGAGCGTGGTGCATTAGAATCAGAATCTTTTAGTGCAGATGGGGCAGTGGCTACAATACATGGTATAAGTGCACATCCAGGTTATGCAAAAGGTAAATTAGTTAGTGCCATAAAAATTGCTTCAGCATTTGTGGATGCATTACCAAAGACAGATTGGAGTCCTGAAACAACGGAGGATAGACAAGGTTATATTCATCCAATGTCGATAGAAGGTGGTATTGAAAAAACAGTTGTTCGATTTATTGTTCGTGATTTTGAAACCGCAAAATTAAAAGAGCATGAAGATAGATTAGAGAAAATATTGCAAGAAACTGTTGCGCAATATCCTGGTGCGAAATATGAATTTACAGTGCATGAACAATATCGTAATATGATGGATATTATTAAAGATGTCCCACATATGTTAGATTATGCAGAAGAAGCAATGGCTCGTGCTGGGGTAAAAGCAGAGCGATGGTTGATTCGTGGAGGTACGGATGGTTCTAGACTATCCTTTATGGGTTTGCCTTGTCCAAATATATTTACAGGTGAAATGGGAATACATTCTAAACATGAATATGTGAGTGTCCAAGATATGCAAAGAGCCGTAGATACTTTGATCTATTTGACACAAGTATGGGAAGAAAAAAGTGTGTAATTGCTTCTTACAAGGGTTTGTCGTTCGGTAGTTTATTTTCAAGAAGAAGCTAACATGAACTAGCCTATAGCAGGGAAATCATGCATTATTTCTGTAAATTCGAGTCATTTTTATAGCCATAATTTTACTCACAACAATTCTCTTGAATTGTGTCTTTGTGTATTATATTTGCCGTCCAAAATAGGAAAAGAATTTATGAAAATATTGGTTTGTATTACAAAAGCACCAGATACCACAACGAAAGTAACTTTTACAGATAATAGTACAAAGTTGAATGATGCCGGGGTGCAATGGATAATTAATCCTTACGAAGAATGGTATGCTCTTGTTCGTGCTTTAGAATTGAAAGAGGCTGGCGTGGCTACTGCGGTTCATTTAATAACAGTAGGTAAAGCGGATGTAGAGCCTATTATTAGAAAAGCACTTGCATTGGGTGGCGATGAAGCTATTCGTATTGATGCAGATAGTAATGATGGTTTTCAAATTGCAACCCAAATTGCAGAATATGCGAAGTCTCATAGTTATGATTTAATCATGACTGGGAAAGAAAGTATTGATTACAACAATTCGAGTATTGGTGCAATGGTAGCTGAGATGTTGGATTTTCCATTTATTTCGCATGTGACTAAATTAGATACAACTGCAAATGGAGTTCTGATGAATCGCGAAATTGAAGGTGGTGAAGAAACAAATTCATGTGCATTGCCTTTGCTTATTTCTTGTCAGAAGGGAATGTCAGAAGCACGTATTCCAAACATGCGTGGTATTATGGCTGCACGAACTAAACCTTTACATGTAGTTGCACCTGTTGCCGTTGAGGCATTGACTTCCATTCAATCTTATGATTTACCGCCAGCGAAAGAAGGATGTAAAATGATAGATATGGATAATATGGATCAATTGGTTCGCTTGTTGCATGAAGAAGCGAAAGTGATTTAAGGTGAAAATTAAAATACAAATTATAAAATATTAAATAAAGAAATTCATGATACTTGTCTTCGCAGAATTAAATAATGGAACTTTTAAAAAAGCAATATTTGAAGCATTAACTTATGCTACAAAGTTGTCTAAATTAACGAACGAATCAGTTGGTGCAGTTGTACTTGGTGAAGCCAATGGCTTGGAAGATTTAGGGAATTATGGTGCTGCAAAAGTATTCCATATTGCAGATGCTCGTTTGGCTAACCTTGACACGAAGGCATACGCTAAAGCTATTGTTACAGTGGCTTTGCAAGAAAATGCAAGTACAATTATCTTTTCAAATAATATAACATCTAAAGCTGTTGCACCTCGAGTTGCTGCTTCTTTAAAAGCTGGATTAGTGGCTGGGGCAATTGCACTTCCTTCTTTACAAAATGGATTTGTGGTGAAGAAAAGTGTATTCTCTGGAAAGGCATTTGCTTTTGTAGACATAAAATCTACTATTAAAGTAATTTCAATCACCCCTAATTCTATACCTGTTGAAAAGAATGAAGGGACGGCGCAAGTCATTTCGCAATCTGTTCCTTTTTCTGCAAATGATTTTGCTGTAAAAGTAGAAAGCGTGCAGAAAGTAACTGGCATAGTTCCATTGTCAGAAGCAGAGTTGGTAGTGAGTGGTGGACGTGGTTTGAAAGGACCAGAAAACTGGGGCATTTTAGAAGATTTGGCATCCTCTATTGGCGCTACGCTTGCTTGCTCAAGACCAGTTGCAGATTCTCATTGGCGTCCACACCATGAACATGTTGGACAAACTGGTGGAACCATACGACCGAATTTATATATTGCAGTTGGTATAAGTGGCGCCATTCAACATTTGGCTGGTGTGAATAGTTCGAAAACAATTGTAGTGATTAATAAAGATGTAGAAGCTCCATTTTTTAAAGCCGCAGATTATGGTGTGTTAGGAGATGCATTCGAAATTGTTCCAAAACTTACAGAAGCATTTAAAAAATTTAAGGCAAACCAGAATTCATAAAAAAATTAATCGATTTGCATTTGACATGAGTACTAAAAAATTAGAATTAGAAATCGTTGCATTGTCGCACAGTGTCACACAATCCCATTCCTATGCGGTCGTATTGGGTGAAGTAAATGGCGTGCGAAAATTGCCAATTGTGATTGGTGGTTTTGAAGCACAAGCCATCGCTGTAGCTTTAGAGAATATGCAACCTACTCGTCCGCTTACGCATGATTTGATGAAAAATATGATGGTAGCTTTTCAATTGCAGTTGAACGAAGTGCTTATCCATCGCATACATGAAGGTATTTTTTTTGCTAAATTAATTTGCCAATCTCCTTATGAAACTATAGAAATAGACTCTCGTACATCAGATGCATTGGCATTGGCTGTACGTTTTGATGCACCTATATTTACTTATGAATCTATTTTGGATACGGCAGGATTGCAGATGGATGAGACATTGCATCAAGTAGAAATAAAAGAAGAGAAGAAATCAAAAACAAAGATTACACCTAGTCACGACAGCCTTAGCGGACTCAGTTTGGAGAATTTACAAAAAATGTTAGAAGAAGTTTTGGATCATGAAGATTATATTAAGGCAGCTCAAATTCGAGATGAAATAAATAGAAGGAAGTAAGAACTGTTATTACCATACAATCAAAATAATGTCGTTAACGAATATTGTCTATTAAGGCATAATTTCTATTTGATTCCTTTTCGTAATGTACATTTGCGCCTCAACTGAATTATATGTCTTCTATTTCTCAAATACAAATATTATTATCACAATCCCATTTACCCGAATCGCTTCGTCGCATTGGTCAAAAGGTTTTGGAGCAAGAGCGAATCACAAGTGAAGAGGCCATTACATTATTTGAAGAAGGAGAGATTGGATTTTTAGGCGCTTTAGCGAATTTTATTCGAGAAGAAAAGCATGGTGACAAAACCTATTTCAATCGAAATTTTCATATTGAACCGACGAATGTTTGTGTGTTTAGTTGTGCTTTTTGTTCTTATTCTAGATTATATAAAAACAAAGAAGAAGGTTGGGAATTGAGCATCGATCAAATGATGGATATCGTGAAGAAATATGATGGCATTCCAGTAACAGAAGTGCATATTGTTGGCGGTGTTCATCCGAAAATGGATTTGTATTATTTCTGTGATTTGCTTCGTCAAATTAAAGCCTATCGCCCAGATTTGCACATCAAAGGATTTACTGCGGTAGAGTTAGATTATATGTTTAGAAAAGCAAAAGTAAGTCGCTTGGAAGGCATGCAATTATTGAAGGAAGCTGGTTTGCAATCCTTACCTGGCGGTGGTGCTGAAATATTTGCGCCTGAAATAAGAAAGCAAATTTGTGAAGATAAAGTGGATGGTGAAGGTTGGTTGGATATTCACCGTACGGCCCATCAATTGGGCATGCCAACTAATGCAACCATGTTGTACGGTCATGTTGAATCGTATGCAGACAGAGTAGATCACATGCATCAATTACGTTCGTTGCAAGATGAAACCAATGGATTTAATTGTTTCATTCCACTCAAATTTAGAAATGGAGATAATGATATGAGCCATATTGCGGAAAGCAGTATAATAGAAGATATGAAGTTGTATGCTGTTGCCAGAATATTCATGGATAATTTTCCGCACATCAAAGCTTATTGGCCAATGTTGGGAAGAAACAATGCGCAGTTGATGTTGAATTATGGCGTGAATGATTTAGATGGTACTATCGATGATAGCACAAAAATATATTCGATGGCAGGAAGTGAAGAGCAAAATCCAAGTATGAGTACGGAAGAAATTTGTGATTTAATAACTGCGGCAAAAAGAATACCTGTTGAAAGAGATACGACTTATCAAGAGGTGAAGGCGATGTCAGAATTGTGATTTGAATGTCTGAACTATGATTTTTTTGATTGAACTATGATTTTTTTGATTGAATGAATACTATAATTTTGAAGCAGTCTGAACTATGATTTTTTGTCGGAACTATGATTTTTTTGATTGAATGAATACTATGATTTGATTCTCTGAACTATGTTTTTTTGTTGAAAGAATACTATGATTTGAAATAAATAATTGTGTGAACTATGATTAAGCAAGAATATCCCTTATCGGAATTGACGGGAAAAATAATTGGTTGTGCAATGGAAGTGCATCGCATTATGGGTAATGGATTTCAAGAAGTGGTTTATCAAAGATGTTTGGCAATTGAAATGACGCAGCAAGGATTGGGATTTAGCAGAGATCATGAAATGGAACTTAGTTATAATGGCGAGCCTGTTGGTACTAGAAGAGTTGATTTTTTTGTAGAAGGAAAAGTGATGGTTGAATTAAAAGCTGTAATTAAACTAGAAGAAGTTCATCTTGCACAGGCTATTAATTATTTAGAGGCTTATGGTCTGGATATTGGTTTGCTCATCAATTTCGGAAATACTTCTTTGCAATTTAAACGGGTTATGAAACCGAATAAAAATCATAGCCAATCCAAAAATCAATAAAATCATAGTTCAGACAAAATGGGGCTATTATATTGACGTGTTCAAAATTATCTTTTGTAAAATAAAAATTCTACATTGCTTTTGATAAATGAGTTTTGACATTCAAGTTTAAATGGTGGTAAAAAATATTTTAAAAGATTTAATGATTATGGGTAATGAAAATAATAAATTCAATATTGATTTATGGGCTTTTTATCATGCATAAATCCTTTAATTGGTACTGAAAAATCCGAGTTACTCAAGAATCGTCCGAGTTACTCAATTTCCCTTGCAAATGCCAATGCAATTAAATTATTTTGTTTCGTTAAGTAGTAAATTTTTAAAAGATAGGCAAACTAACTCAACACAAAAAACGCATATAAGAATAGCGTGAGTAATAATGCGAGATAGAATATGGAAATCTTGAAAAATACTCTTCAACAAAAAGGTTGAATTATTTCCGACGGCATCCCTTAATTTGCCAAGGTAAGACGTAGAAATGTTAGACACGAGAAAGTGAAATACCTATCTAACAAAAACATAAATAAATACAAAATGAAAAAGATTCTTTTTTCCGTAGCTCTGCTTTTACTTGCTAGTTTTGCTATTAATGTATATGCAACTACTGACAATGAAGATGACGAAATTGTAAACATTGAGCCATATACTCCTTTTTCGGCGAATGGCGAAAATTATGATTCTGGACCAGGTGGTGTCAAAGTTACATTGTGCCCGGGCGCTGGAGAAAAATGTACGGTGACATTAGTTGTAAACGGACATTCTTATTCTTACGTTGGTACAAAATATATAGGTGGACCAGATATAAAAGTTGAATTGCTATAAGTATTTCTAACATCAAACGGGATTTGATCTTCTGATTAAATCCCGTTTTAAAAATGAAACATGAATAAATTTTTTAAAATAACATTACTTATTTCAGTACCTATTCTCTTGTACTGGTTATTCATATATAAACCAGACAAAAATGTATTTCAAATCGATGGTAAAAAATTTAATGTTAGGCAAAATAGAACACTATTGAAAAGCACTGTTATTACAACTCCAAAAAAAATAATTTCAATAGAGGTTACGTCTGATAATAGAATAAATTGTATTCCATTCGAAGAAAATGACACACAATTATATATACAACTAGATTCAAATAATAAATTGGTAAAATCTGTTGAAAAGCAAAAGGGGGCAGTAGTATTATTGCATAAAATTATTGATACTTCTTCCTATTTTATTATTCAGAGCAACGAGAAATTTATTTGTATCAAAGAAAATGGAGGTAGATTTGATAGCATATATTTGAATATTAAAGCAGATAGCTATTTCGAAATTGATAGTAATTTAATCATATACTCTAATCTAGATAATGGCATATATTCCATAAATAAATTAGATTATACTTCAAATAAATTAATTGATAGTATAAATATATCAAATATTTTAAAAACACAAGAATTACACAAGGAGTTAATATACTTTGGTAGACTTATTGCATCAGGTGATAATTATATTTACAAGTCGATATATTCTTCTTTTGGAATTTCCATCAATAGGTACAACTTCAATACTTACAAAATTTTTCAAAGTTTGGATAGCATTAATTTGCCAACGATTAAAACTACTGAAATCGCTAAAGGAATTTTTCAAAATTCAATAAACCCTTCAATTTATCCAGCTTGGCAGCTTGTCTCAAACAATGACAGCTCATATTATATACTTTCCTTTATTGGAGTAAATCAAAATACGCATTTCTTAGATCTGTATGAAAATCAAAAATATAAGAAAAGTTATCTTATCCCTCATTTTGGCAAGAACAGGGCATATTGGGTAGCATTTAATAAAAATAAATCTGCTATATATGTACTTTATGACGATTACTCAACAATTATTAAATACTTTTTATGAGAATATTTCAACATATAATTCTATTTATTTTAGCAATTTGTTTTATAAGTCTGTTTATGCAGACATATATTTATGAAATGCCACTATTAGCATACAATGCGAATTACCCTTTCTTAAATAAAAATATAACCAAATATTTTTTGGTGCTATTTCCTTATATAAATATTTGTTCAATAATATTACTTTTCATAAACAAGAAAATATTCGCATATTATTCAATTGTTGTCAGCTTATTATTCTTTGTATATCACCTTAAACTATACCTAGATCTAGAATGCCCTAGCTGTGCATCTTCAGGGTTATTGCCAATTCTATCTTTTGAACACCAATTAATTGCTTTTACATTATTGTTATTTTTTTCAATTCTGAATTTGATGTTGAGGAGCTTAAAAAATAAGAATAATTTGAATAGCTAAGCTGGCACAATTAAGTTCTGAATATCGAGAAATAAACTTCTACTTTTCCAATAAATAAAATCTTCAAAATAACTACACAAAAATCCATAGCTCCATAATACTAAAAAGATTCAGCGTAAAAAAATCACTTATATTCGCTTCCTTTTTTATACGACATGAATAAAATATTAATTGCGAATAGAGGTGAGATTGCTTTACGTATTATGCGTACAGTTAAAAAAATGGGGATACAAACTGTTGCTGTTTATAGCGATGTAGATGCGAATATGCCATTTGTTTTATTTGCCGATGAATCCTATTGTATTGGCCCAGCTCCTTCTTCTCAATCTTATCTCGACATGGCAAAAATAATTTCTGTGGCTAAAGCATGTGGCGCAGAAGGCATACATCCTGGCTATGGTTTCTTGAGTGAGAATGCTGCATTCAGTCAGGCTTGCGTTGATGCTGGGATTGTATTTATCGGCCCAACGCCATCTTCAATTCGAACGATGGGTAGTAAAATTGGCGCAAAGCAAGCGGCTAAGAAATTTGATGTGCCAATGGTTCCAGGGACAGATACGCCAATACTGGATGTGGAAGAAGCAAGAGGAATTGCATTGCAAACTGGATTCCCATTATTGATCAAAGCGAGTGCTGGCGGTGGCGGTAAAGGAATGCGTTTGGTAAATCAAATGGAAGATTTAGAAGAACAATTTCATATGGCAAAGAGTGAAGCTTTGAATTCTTTTGGTGATGATTCTGTATTTATTGAAAAATATATCGGTTCGCCCAAACATATTGAGATTCAAGTTTTAGGGGATATGCATGGTAATTATGTGTATCTTTTTGAACGAGAATGTTCTATTCAAAGAAGGCATCAAAAATTAATTGAAGAAGCGCCATCTTCTTGCTTGACAGAAGCTGTGCGACAAGCAATGGGCGAATGTGCAGTGAATGTGGCTCGCGCTTGTGATTACCATGGTGTGGGTACTGTTGAATTTTTAGCTGATGAAGAACTCAATTTTTATTTTTTAGAAATGAATACTCGTTTGCAAGTTGAACATTGTGTGACAGAAATGATTACAGGAGTTGATTTGGTAGAAGAACAAATTTTGGTAGCACGTGGTGAAAAATTAAAAATGAGTCAAGCGGATTTAAAGATTCATGGCCATGCGATTGAACTTCGGATTTGTGCTGAAGATCCATTACAAAATTTCATGCCAGATATTGGTACATTGGATGTGTATAGAAGGCCAAGTGGAGAAGGAATTCGAATCGATGATGGGTACGAAGAAGGTATGGAAATACCTATTTATTATGACCCGATGATTGGTAAATTAGTTGCTTGGGGCGCAAATAGAACGGAGGCAATTGAACGATTGTCTAACGCTATTTCAGACTTTAGGATAAATGGGATAGAAACTACTCTTCCATTTGGTAAATGGGCTATCCATCAAGAAGCATTTGTTGCAGGTAAATTTGATACTCACTTTATAGCTAACTATTATCATCCAAATGAATTGATAAAATTAGAGGAGGAGGAAAAGGAAATGATTGCCACATTAGCTTGTCTAATTTATGACCAAAAAACACAAGTCCCAAAGCCTTTACAGCCGACTATTTCCAATTGGCAAAGAAGAAATTCTTTACGATAAAGTGGTCATTCAGTACATTTTCTATGCAAAAAAACTCAACTATTAGAAATTTGTTTATCTTAGTGCTTTGATAAAAATAATATGAAAAAATTATCCACCATTTTTTTAGTAATCGTCGTTGCAGCAGTGGCTATATCCTCTTGTCGTAAATATGAAGAAGGACCAAATATTAGTTTCCGTAGCAAGAAAGCACGACTAACCAATAATTGGAGAGTAGAAAGCGCAGAAGTAAACGGAACAGAGGTATCACAAGATCCTTATTGGGCAAAACAAAAGCATTATATCTATCGCGACGGCAAGTATATTTTAACCATTATTGATCCTATCACGCTTGAAGCAAGAAATGTACAAGGCACTTGGGTTCTATATGATCATGGTAAAAAAGTAGCCTTGACTACAAAAAATTTCTCTGGAAATATTGACAGTACAAACGACTATAATATTCTCAAATTGTATGAGAAGCAATTGTGGATTCGCAATGTCGATAATTCAGTTGAAATTCATTTTACTCCATTTGAATAATTGTTAAGGTCAATCGCTGGTGAGAAAATGGCTTAATACCTTCCTCGAGTTTTTTTACTTTGATTTTTTTAAAAAATTCATAGCACTGCAAACTTTCAAATATTTAATTTGCGGTTCTACTACTGCATTCGCTGATTTGTTTTCTTATAATATCGCCTATTATTATTGGTTTAAAAAAATGCCGATTCAAGTGATGCATACTACTATTGCAGCGCATATTGCCGCCTTCATAGTGTCATTTTGTATTGCTTTCCCATTAGGATTTATCTTCAATAAGTATATTGTTTTTACTACATCAGAATTGAGGGGCTGGCATCAATTATTTCGTTATGGTTTGTCGGTGATGACCAGTTTGGGTTTGAGTTATGTATTTTTAAAAATTTGTGTAGAAGTTATTGGTATTGAACCTACACTGTCTAAATTTATTACAACTGTTTTAGTAGCTATCAATAGTTATTTCATGCAGCAGTATTTTACCTTTAAAGTGAGGACTATCTCGTAAGTCCAAATAAGGACACAAGAGTCTACAATCTGCAAATGAAAATTACCATCCTTGGAAATAATTCCGCATTGCCAGCTTATGGACGTTATCCTACAGCGCAAGTGATTGATATTATGGATCAGCTTTTTCTGATGGATTGTGGTGAAGGTGCTCAAATGCGTATGCAACAATTTAAAGTAAAAAGTAATCGTATTAATCATATTTTTATTAGTCATGCACATGGTGATCATTACCTTGGTTTAGTTGGTTTTATAAGCAGTCTATCCTTACTCGGTCGTGAAAAGGAATTACATATTTATTGCCCAAAAGAAATAAAGAAAATTGTAGAGTTGCAGTTGCCCTGGGATCTAGGTTTTGCCATGATTTTTCATCTACTAGAAGAAGGGAAAAGAGAGATTTTATTGGATGAGGAAAAATGGCAAGTGAAATGTTTTCCAGTTTATCATAGCGTGCCGACGCATGGGTTTATTTTTATAGAGAAAAAAAGAAAAAGAATTTTAATACCTAATCAGTTACAACAATATGAAATTCCCAAATATTTCTATGCTAAATTATGTGAAGGAGAAGACTATATCGATAAGTTTGGAGATATAGTAAAGAATGATTGGGTGACGCAACAAGGACACCCGGACAAGATATATGTATTTGCTGCTGACACTAGGTATGCGCCTGAAATAATTGAAGATATAAGCGGTGCAGATTTGTTATATCATGAAACTACCTACACTGCAGAGAATAGTGAAAAAGCAAAAATGCGTTTTCATTCAACAGCCGGACAAGCAGCGGATATTGCAAAGCAAGGGCATGTGAAAAAATTAATCATTGGCCATTTTTCTTCTAAGTATAAAAACTTGCAAGCTTTTTTGGATGAAGCCATTCCAGTTTTTGAACATACCGAATTGGCATTAGAAGGACAGACTTTTGAGATTTAAGGACGTATAAGAATTGAACAATTTTCAATAACCCATTTGTATAATTCATCTATTTCAAAATCAGAAACTGCTATGCAGCCAATGGTCCAGTCGGTATCCAAAAAATCGGACTCTTGGTTTTTACGGTGGTTATTCGGGAAGCCATGAATTTTGATTTCACCACCAGCACTTTTTTCTTGTAAGGCAGCAAAAGTAGAATCTTCTGTGTTTGGATAAGATAAACTAAGGTTGGTATGATATGAACTATTTGTATCTCTACCATTGATGGAATAAAGTCCTTCTGGTGTTCGCAAATCACCTTCAAATTGCTTTTTTCCTTCAGGCTCCATTCCCAAAGAAATCATATACATTTTAACTTTTTGTTTATTGTGAAAACAAATCATTTGTCGTTTTGATTTCAGTACCACAATGCTATCAATTGGTGTATTCACTTCTATAAATGTTTCATAATAATTTGCTCGTCTATGTAATTGTCCAAAGCCTTGCAGTGTAATGCTTATAAGGAAGAGAAGTGAAAAAATAGGTTTCATTTTATGCTTAGAATTGTTGTCTGGGAGAATCAAAAATAAAATATGTTTATGAAATAAATCGATCTTGAACTGCTTCTTTTGGCACAGAACAAGTGTCGCTTTTTCCAAACCATTGGTAACGTCGTCTTGCTATTACATCGTATAGGTAATCCCGAATAAATTTTGGTAAAATGATGCCAACTGAACATAAATTCCAAGGGAAATCAAGATGTTTGATGATATGCAATGCAGCTGTAGATTTTGTTTGCATCGTATTGCCTTCCAATAAGATTACCGATTGGATGTTGTTTGCATTGGTTTTGTTGTCTGGAATATATTGCTTCGCAAATTCACTCTGCAGGGAAGTAAATTGGAATTGCTTTTTTCGATCATGACGAATAATAAAAGAGACCCAGTAATTGCAAAAATTACAAATGCCATCAAATAAAATGATTTTAGGACCCATATTAGAATGCTTTCAGATAGGCTTTAATAGCAAGTTCTGTGTTGTTACTCACTGGCACGATCGGGAGTCGAAATTCATTAGCACAAATACCCATTTCACTCAATACAAATTTTGCACCAGATGGATTGCCTTCTGCAAAAAGTAAATCAATGCCATCTAATAATTGGTATTGTAATTGTCGAGCAGTGATAAAATCATTTCGTAAACTAGCTTGAATTAAATCGCAAAACTTTTGTGTAAAGCAATTTGCAGCTACCGAAATTACGCCATCAAAACCACAAGCAATTTGTGCTAGAGCAAGATTATCATCACCGCTTAGAACTAAAAAATTATCTGGTTTGTGTTGCACTAATTCCATGCACTGAACCATATTACCACTTGCCTCTTTTACGGCAATCATATTTTTACATTCATTGGCTATATGTATGGTTGTACTTGCCAGCATATTACTTCCTGTTCTGCCTGGTACATTATATAAAATAATAGGGCGTGGTGTATGCTTGTCTAGTTCTTTGAAATGCGCGATAATGCCTGCTTGTGTTGGTTTGCTGTAATAAGGAGATACACTCAAAATAGCGTCGACATGCTCAACTGGATAGGATGTTAACTGTGCTATGACTGCTTGTGTATTGTTGCCACCGATACCACAAACAAGAGGAACGCGTTTATTGTTTTTTGCAATGACGCATGCGAGGATGTCTCGTTTTTCTTCTTGAGATAGAGTAGGGGGTTCGCCAGTTGTACCTAATACCACCAGATAATTAACGCCATGTTGTATCACATGATCCACTAATTTTTCGAGTGCTTGATAGTCTACAGATTTATCTTTTTTAAATGGAGTAACCAATGCCACACCTGTACCTCTAAACATTTTTGCGTTCATATGGTTTTAATTTAAGCGTTGAATTAATATCTTGAATTAGGGTATGCAAATCGAATTCTGTTTTTATTGGAATTAAGATATCAGAATAATCTTGAATTTTAGAAATGTAAGGACCTACTCTGCATTTGGCTTGCGAATGGTTTGAAATATGCAGTAGTTGTACGCATGGTGTTGAAAATAGATTGAGCAACAAATCATATTTTTTTTGAATCACTCTATCTGTGCGAGGGCTATGCGGTAACATGGTTCTTTTATCTAAATCATTCCAATTAAAGGACTGTAAATAAATATTATGGTCACGTTCTTTGCTATCGATATACATAAGGACTTCGCAATCGTAACCTAGTCTTTCTAATTGCTTTTTATAATTGCCAATTATTTCTTGTGAATCGGCGTCGGTATAATAGCATAGAATGGCGATACGATAAGCTGTTGGAAAATGAACAAACTCATGTTTTATATTCATTGGCGACTCAAATACTGGAATGGCATTTGTGACAACCGGTTGTGGATTAATGCGGCTTTGTATCTTTTGAAATAGTGACAAGGTTAGAATAAAATTAAGGTCAAAAAATTACTTGGTCTCGTCATAAAATCCCATAGCAGAAAATTTTTCAATACGTTGTTCAATACGTGTTTCCACGTCGATAGCAAATAATTCAGGAATTGTTTTTTCTAAATATTTTTTAATGATGGCTGCCGTTTCGGTAGGGAAGGCATGTGCACCACCAATTGGTTCTGCGATGATGCCATCTATCAATCCGAAGGCATTCATGTGTTTTGAAGTCAGTTTTAATTGTTCGGCAGCTTTTTCTTTAAAATCCCAAGTGCGCCATAAAATACTGGAACAACTTTCTGGTGAAATAACGGAGTACCAAGTGTTTTCCAACATCATTACACGGTCGCCAATGCCTATGCCCAATGCGCCACCAGAAGCGCCTTCGCCAATGATAATACAAATAACAGGCACTTTAAGATTAATCATTTCAAATAAATTTCTTGCGATGGCTTCACCTTGTCCACGCTCTTCGGCTTCTAAACCAGGAAATGCGCCAGGGGTGTCGATAAAAGTAACAATAGGTTTATTAAATTTTTCGGCAAGTTTCATGAGTCGTAAAGCTTTTCTATACCCTTCAGGATTAGCCATTCCAAAGTTGCGAAGCTGTCTCATTTTTGTATTCACACCCTTCTGGTGTCCAATAACCATCACGGTTTGCTCATCATTTAAACTTGCAAATCCACCTACGATAGCTTTATCATCTTTTACATTTCTATCGCCATGAAGCTCTTGGTATTTGGAAAAAACCCGACTAATATAATAATTTGTATACGGGCGTTCTGGATGTCGACTCAGTTGAACTGTTTGCCAATCATTGAGATTGGAATAAATTTCTTTTCTTGTTTTGTCTACTTTTTTATTTAGCTCTTTCACCGCAGAACTCACGTCTACCTTAGTTTTCTCACCTACTTCTTTTATTTTTTCAATTTCAAGAATGAGGGTTTCTAAGGGTTTTTCGAAATCTAAATATTGCATAGTAGTGGCTTATTAAATAAGTTTCAAACCTACATTAATTTTGCCATTTTTGAAAGTTGAATTATTAAGATTTTGATATCTAATATTCTTGATTATATTTGCACTCCCTTACGGGGGAAAAAAGCTATTTGAAAATAATTTGGATCGGTAGTTCAGCTGGTTAGAATGCCGCCCTGTCACGGCGGAGGTCGCGGGTTCGAGTCCCGTCCGGTCCGCAAGCTTTAAAATTAAACCCTTGATTGTTCATACTTTCAAGGGTTTTTTATTTGGGGGGTACAACATAGGTACAACAAATAGTTGCTTTCCAGAATTGCATAATCGTATAATAATGCAATTTCTATTGAATGTAACTTCATGAAATTGGACCATATCAGTTTTCGAATAAAATTGTCTACTTCATTTCAAAACTAATGGTTACCTAAAAATTGAAATCGATTCTTGGGTAATTTGCTATTATTTAAGAATGCAGGCAATATTGAACCATTATATAATCTTCCAATTCCATTGTTTCTTTTCTCTATTGTACGATTTGATTGCTTTCCCAATAAATTGCGCCCCATTTGAATATTTATATTTAGAAATTAATGACGGGTGAATGAAAACATCATCAATAAAACCGAATGATTTTCCTGCCGGTATTCGTATAACTCCAAGTACTTCTTTCATAAATTGATTTTTGAATGCATCATCATTAACTTTGATTGCTGTATAAAGTTGATGCATACCCTCATTGCTTCCTCCCTGAAATCGAACCTTCAACGTATCTCCAACTTTTACTTCTGAAAAAAATCTATCGTATTTAAAAAAACCAAACTTAGTTTCAGATGCAATGAAATTAAGTATCTTCCTATCAGTGTTTACAAAATCAACAATCACGGTTTCTTCCGGTTTATCGCTATATAATAATTCATCGGCTAAGGTAGAATATTGTGTATAATACTCAACATTGGATTTTCTCGATTGTGCGGTGAAATACCATTCCTGTTGCATCCAATGACTTACGATATTTGGTAAAGCCCAACCTTCCCGAACTCTCGCTGCACACAGAAGTTCGATTTCCGTCTTCGCCTCATTAAATAGCTTCTTATTAATAAATATAGTAGCCATCCGTTGTCGTAAGTTGACTAACATTTCTTCAGGACTTCTAAGGCTTAAAGCCTTGCAATAACATGCATTTACCTTTTCTTCATCATCTTTGAAAACTTCACTTAAGACATCCCATGCCCAAAAATCATTCCTCTTTCTTTTAACAAATGGTAATAATATTGCGAGTACATGTTCAGCATTATCTCCTAATGCCAGCAAGAGTTTAGCTTGAAAGTACCCTGGATATTGATATTGAGGATAATTTTCCACGATAGCTTCTAACAAAGGTAAAAAAGCTAACGTTTTCTCCTTATTAAAAATAATGCTACCATCCATTTCCTGTTTGGGTAACAAATGTTTTGCATAGGCAATATAGGCTTGTTCAACCAATGCCATCACTTCTTTCCCATTTGGCAATTTTTCCTTTAGGTAATCTTCAGGTTTGAAATTTTCGAAATTCCACCAGTCAGCAAATTGAATATAAATGACTGTCTCCTTTAGGGATTTATGTAATGCCTTAAATAGGAAACTATATCCTTCTGATGGTTTGGGAAAATGAAATGATTGGATCGCTTCAAATAAATGTATCCCATTGTTATGGTTTTGGGGATTACTCTTTATTAAACTGAAAGCCATTTTACCTACTTGCCAACTCAATTGTTCAAACAGTATTTTTTCTTCAATAGGTAATTGAAGCTTCTTTATTTCATTAAGCCAGTAAATAAATGAAACAAAATTCTCTGGTGAATTATTTTGTTTCATATGGTCATAATACACCCAACTTATATTTCTTTTTTGCCATATTACATGACTATTTAATAAAACCTCCTGAACTGATGCTTTCTCTAACTCATAGTCAAATATTTTCCCTTCAAGTTCCTTTAAATATTTTTTAGACTTCAATATTTCTTCTACGTCTGTCTCTTTATAACTATCTATAGCTTGACTTAGCTCCTTTTGAGCTAATGCTAAAGCCTCCTCTAACTTTCCCGCCTGACGAAGTTCTTTTATTTCTTTAGCTGGCATATTCTTCTTTTTTTAATGTTTGCAAAGCGGTTTTAATGCTGGAGAGCAACGACTGGCTATTGGTCATATTTTGAATTGGTACAACTCTACCAAATGACCCATTCTTATTATATTCAAAATCTACAACGGCTGTTTCATTGTTTAGCTTAAATGTATAGCGTTCTTTCCATTCTTTATGCTCTACACCATCAATAACTATAGAGGTTTCTTTAAATAGCAACATTAAATCATCGAATAAGCTTCTTGTAAAAGGGAACTCTTCTTCTAACTCAAAGTCAAATTCTATTTGGCTAATAATCGTTTCAGCTGTATTACGTTTTATTGAAACATTTGGCAAGTGATTTAAAATTTCTGCAAGGGTATTATTGAATGCACTGTTGGTAGAAAGATTTGGCATTGAAGAAAATGGCTTTCTAAATTCATTTTGTCCATTTACGTAAGTTCTGAAGACAGCCTTGTCTTGCTCCCTCATCAAAGAGTATCTAATCTCATAGCCAATTTTCTCCCACCCAACAATTTCAATGTATTGCTTCCTTACTGCCTGGCGAACTTTGATAAAATGATCCTGCAATGGAACAGGTAGCTCTAAAAGGTTCAGCATTGAAAGCTGTTGCAGCAATTCGTTGTCCAGACTGATTTCTTCTGTTTGAACCTGATTGCCAGTTAATTCATTTAATGCATTCAAGACTGTTACATCAAGAAATGCCATAGCTGAATAGGAATTGAAAAACGGGGGGTTTAATGCATACAAAGTTTTTGATGCCCTGGTAATTGCTGTGTATGCCCAGCGATAAAAATCCTGATTTGTTTTACCTGCTCTCCTTTGTTTATCATTAAAGCAGTCGAAGCCTTCCATATTATCATTATCCCATACAGTAAATACATTATCCCATTCGCCACCTTGAGCCTTGTGGCAAGTAACGGCATAACCATACTTCATCAACAAGCAATTGAAATATTCGTCCTGCATGATGGCTTCCTTAAACTCTTCTGTTTTGGGCTTTAA